>NZ_JBHZCY010000102.1:0-33640 GCF_042786665.1 Kitasatospora sp. NPDC059146
GCCCCGCGCGGTGCGCGGGGCCGCCCGGGGTGATTCAGGGGGTGGCGGGGAAGTCGTCGGAGCGGATGCCGGCGATGAAGGACTGCCACCCGTCGGGGGAGAAGGCGAGCGCCGGGCCGTGGGGGTCCTTGCTGTCGCGGACCGGGACGATGTCCGTGATGGCATCGGCTACTTCGACGCAGTTGTCGTTGGGGTTGCTGGCGCTTGCCTTCCTCCACTGGATGGGGAGCGCGGAGGCGACAGGGAAATGGGTCACTTGAGCATGTCTCTCTTCTGTGCGATGAGGCTACGAGACTGGTCGAGGTCCAGGGCGGTTGCCATGATCTCGTCGAACGCCGCTCGATAGATATCGACTTGGCCCGGGTCTTCAACCCAATCGCTGCTGAGCATGCCGCTGAGCAGAACCAGGTCGAGATCTCGTTGCCGGAACTCCAGGAGTGCGAACGAGCCGGTCATGCCAGGGTGCGGCGGAGCCATGGACGGCATGATCTGAATTCTGATGTTGGGGAGCTGACTGAACTGCAGCAGCTTGTCCAACTGGTCTGTCATGACCCCTGGGGCGGCGCCCATGGTCAGGGCTGCCTCGTGGATCACGGCCCACAGTTTCAGTGGGTTCTCGGACCGTGTGAGGACGGATTGCCGGTTGATCCGGACTTCCACCCGCTCTTCGACGCTGGGCTTGTTTATCACGCCGCTGGCGATGATGGCGTGGGCGTACTGGCGCGTCTGGAGGAGGCCGGGGATGTAGGCAGACTCGTACGACTTGTTGCCAACAGCCGTTTCTTCGAGCCGGATCAAGTCCGTGTAGAGCGGGTTCAGTTGCTCGTAGCCCGCCATCCAGCCCGGGCGGCGTTTGTCCCGGAGGATCTCGACGAGGACCTCCTTGAGCTCCTCGTCGCACTCGTAGAAGTCGAGCAGGGCGCGGACGACATCCGGCTTGAGCTGGACCCGGGCGTTCTCGTACCGGCTGAGCTTCACCAGGTTGATGCCGTCGACCTGGGCGGCGACCTCTTCGGCGGAGAGGCTCTTCAACTCGCGAAGCCTTCTCAGCTCGGCGGCGATGCGTCGGTACCGCACTGCTGGCACTGCGACTGCCATCTACGTAACCCCTCCATGACGTTCAAGGACCAGTGTGCATGCGAGTGGTGACGGTTCGCCACCATCGGCAACAGCCTAGAGGGCGCGCCTAGCCATCAGATCTGAAAGTTTTCATATTTCATCGACTTGCCTTGCGATCATTCGCGGCGATGCTCCATGCTGTGCGTGACGAAGTGCTGCCTGTGCGTGACATGCATGGCGTAAGGCTGTAGCGCACCCTCGTGAGGCGCTTCGTGTTGGACGCCTACGGGCGGCCGTCGTGGTCGCCCGGCCTTCTCCACTCATGTCATGTGCCTGGAAGGTGACTTCGCCATGTCTCGAACCTCCTCCACCATCTGGCTCCCGCGCAGCCGCCGCTCGCCCGCGATGGCCCGCCAGCTGCTCGCCGCTCTCCTCTCCTCCACCCCGCACGGCGAGCGCTTCCTCGACTCCGGGCTCGTCATCACCACCGAGTTCGTGACCAACGCCGTCCTGCACGGCACCCCGATCGGCCACCTCATCTACTTCTCCCTCGACGTCGACCCCACCCGCCTCCGTATCGAGGTCCACGACGCCCGGGGTGACCGGGTCCCCTCCCTCTCCTCGCCCGGTCTCGACGGCGAGACCGGGCGAGGCCTCCAGCTCGTCGACTCCCTCGCCAAGCGCTGGGGCTGCTGCCCGCGCCGGCCGATCGGCAAGATCGTGTGGGGCGAGGTGGCGGCGTGATCGACCGGCTCCGCGACCTCTGGTTCCAGCACTGCTCCCGCGCCCCCGTCGCCCGGCTCCTCCGGGCTGAACGGCGGCGACTCGACGTGGAGCTGGCCCGCCGGATGCCCGGTGCCGCTGCTGCCGTCCGCCGACAGTTGCTCGCGGCGATCGGGGGCGCCGAATCCTCCTGATCGGCCCAGCCTCTCGCGTGTTACGTTTGAACGCGTTCAAAGGAGGGGTGGAGGCATGGCCGTGGTGCCCACGAGTGCGAGGTGGTTGGCCGGGGTGGCAAGTGCGGTGCCCCTGGTGCCGTTGGTGCTCATCGCGCCGACGTGCGGGGCCGGTCTGCGGCTCTTCCTCTCCGCCGTCGGGCTGCTGAGCGGCGCCGTCTGTGCCGTGCCGGTCTTCTACCGGCGCCAGGACCGGTTCCGGGTCGCGTGCGCGGCGGCCGGGTTCACGGTGGCCGCCGTGTGGGTGCCGCTGCTGATCATCGGCCTCCTGGTCGCGCTCGCGCTGGGCGGCTGGGCCTGGTTCCTGGCGTTCCTGCTCATGCCGGTAGCGGCGATCAGCGTGCTGATCGCCGCCTTCCAGCGGGCACGGGGGCTGGAGCACGGCCGGGCGGCGGTCGCCCTCGGCGGGCTCGCCGCAGCGGTCTCGGTGGCCGACTGGTTCGTTCTGGTCCTTTAGCGGGCAGCGCTCTTCAATGACTGCCCGGTCGGGCGCTACGTGGGTACCGTCGGCCCGTGATCGATCACGGAATCGCCTTCCCCCATTTCCGGCTGCACGTCGTGCCCGCCGTCGTCTCCCTGGCCAGCCCGACCTGGCAGCGGGAAGTGTGGCTCGACCGTAGGCAGTTCGAGAACCTCGACCACATCGTGCACGTGCTCTTCGACGACTTCTGCGACGCGGACGAACCCGAGCGCCATCTCGGCCTGAGCCTGCGCACCGAGGAGGAGGTCGCGCTGGTGGCCCGGCTCGGCGCCGCGTACGGCCTGGTGCAGGACGCGGTCGGAGCCCAGGCCCCCGACGAGGACTTCCTGGATGCCCCCGGCTGGCCCGACGTCGTCTCGGCGGCGGCCCGGCTGGCCCAGGTGATGCTGGGCAATGACTACTTGGCGCCGGCGAAGCTGCACGAGGCCGGTCACACCTGGCCGCCCGGCACCGGGCAGGTGCCGGGCGGCACTTCCTAAGGCCTGTCAGTACGGCACCGGGCGGTTCTCCCGGACCCACAGCTGTTCGGCCACGCTGTTGGACGGGGGCGGGGAGATCCCGTCCATCATCCACAGGTCGCGGGGCGTCTCGTCGACGTGGAACTCGCAGTACAGGCCGCGATCGGTGGTGTGGGGCGCGAGGACGGCGGCGAGCGCCTCCCGGGTGCGCTTGCGCAGGTCGGGGTCCTCGGTGTGGCGGGCGATGTGCTCGACCACGATCCGTACCGCGTCCTGGGTGGGCTGGTCGCCGACGTGGAAGTCGTCGGCGCCGATCTCGTGGAACAGCGTCATCACGTAGAACTTCGGCAGCCCGAAGCGGGTGTAGATGCCGGTGATGTCGGCGGCCATCCGCTGCTTCTGCTCGGGGCTGTAGGTGCCGCGGGGGTGGTAGACGTGCCACAGGGGCATGGGTGTTCTCCTCAGCGGTGCAGGGGTGCGGCGGCTCAGCGGCGGAAGGGGACGGTCAGGCCCTCCACCGGCCCGGCGAGTGCGGCCTTGAACGACCGGGAGACGTCGTCGACGAGCACCTCGCGGTCACCGCGCTCGATGCCGTCCAGCACGATGCGGGCCACCTCGTCGGCCGGGAGCTTGTCGACGGGCAGAGCTGCCACCATCTCGGTGTCGGCGAAGCCCAGGTGCACGCCGACGACCTGGGTGTGCTGGGCGGCGAGCTCCAGGCGCAGGGAGTTGGTGAGCGACCACAGGGCCGCCTTGGAGGCCCCGTACGCGCCCGCGCCCGCGCCCCAGGACAGTGCGGAGTGGATGTCGACGAGTGCCCCGCCGCCCCGGGCTGCCAGCACGGGCGCGAAGGCGCGGGCGATCCGCAGCGGGCCCAGGACGTTGGTGTCGAAGGTGTCCTGGACGTGCCGCAGGTCGGCGGTCAGCAGGGCGCCGGGGTGCAGGACGCCGGCGTTGTTGAAGACGATGTCGACGTCCTGGGCCCGCTCGGCGAGGGCGGCCACCGAGGCGTCGTCGGTGACGTCCAGGGCGAGGACCTCCACCCGGCCGTCCTCGCTGGGGACGGGTGTCCGGGCGGTGGCGTAGACCTTCGTCGCGCCGCGGGCCAGCAGTTCTCCGACGAACGCCCGGCCGAGGCCGCGGAGGCCTCCGGTGACCAGGGCGGTGGAGCCTTCGATCACGGTCATGTGCGTGTTCCTCGCTCTCGGAAGGGTGGTGCCCCGTCGCCGGGGCTCCCCACTGGTTTTAGATTATGGCTATCATCTAAAATGGGCAAGGGGGGCCCGGATGGGAGAGTGGGACCGCCACCGGGAGCACCGCCGGGGGCTGCCGGGACACCACCACAGGACGACGAAGGGAGCGCGGACATGCCCCGCGTCTCACGCGCCGAGGCCGAACGCCACCGTCAGGAGGTCATCGACCACACCGCCAGGCTGATCCGGGAGAAGGGCTCCGAGCAGGTTAGCGTCCCCCAGGCGATGGCCGCGGCCGGACTCACCCACGGCGGCTTCTACCGGCACTTCTCGTCCAAGGACGACCTCGTCGCCCAGGCCCTCACCGCCGCCTTCGCCGAACGCCGCGAGGCCATGGACGCGCTGGCGGACCCTGGTGCGGACGACGACCCCTCGGACGAGCGGCGCACCCCCCGCGCCGAGTTCCTCGCCCGCTACCTCTCCGCCCTCCACCGCGACCACCCCGGCCAGGGCTGCGCCGCCGCCGCGCTGGCCGCCGACGCGGCCCGGGCCGAACCCGGCGCCCCGCTGCGCACCGCCTTCACGGCCGGGCTGCGCGACCTGGTCGACGGCTTCCAGCAGCTGCCCGACGCGGCCGGGCGCGAGGCGGCGCTCGCCGACCTGTCGACGATGGTCGGCGCGCTGATGCTCGCCCGGGCGAGCGACGATCCGGGCCTGTCCGCCGAACTCCTCGCCGCGGCTCGGCGCCGCCTGACCGCGACGGGTGAGGGCGCACCGCAGGCCTAGGGTGGGGGCCTGCGCACGAGAAGTCGACCAGGTCGACTTCTCGTGCGCCGTGCACCGCCCGCCCGCCGCCCGCCCGCCGTCCGGCTCAGCCCGCGAAGCGCTCCCGCAGGGCGGCCAGTCCGGCGGTGAAGACGCCGTGCACGCGCTCGGTGGACTCCTTGCGGTGCTCCGCCTCGATGTCGTACGTGACGCTCCACTCCACGAAGCTGGTGTCCAGCTCGGTCACCGGGGTGACCCGCAGGGTGGCGCGGTAGCGGTCGAAGTGGAAGGTGCCGTCGGGGAAGCTGTAGGTGTAGGCCCGGGCCTCGCCGTCGTAGGCGACCAGCATCTCGTTCAGGACGACGCCGTCGAACTCGAAGACCCGGACCGCGCCGATCGCGTTGCCCGTCAGCGCGTTGCCGAGCCGGCTCGTCGGCAGGTGGGGGTGCCACTCGCCGAGGGCGTGGAAGTCCCCGATCAGGTCCCAGACCCGCTCGGCCGGGGCCTCCACCACTGTGCTGACCGTCATGACCGCCATGGCCGTCGCCGCCTCTCGTCCGCTGATCCCGTTGGCAGGGAACCATCCTGGCGGCGCGTCAGCTGCGGACGCCAGAGGGCGTGCCGTGGTCAGCGGTGGGCCAGTCGGCGCAGCAGTCGTACGGGGGCGCTCCATCGTGCCGGGGAGTCCACGGCGGCGCCGCAGGCGCGGACGGCCCGGTCGAGGGAGTCCTCCAGCAGGGCGTCGTGCAGCCAGCGGAAGGCCAGCGGCCAGGTCAGCCGGCTCGGGCCGTGCAGGCGCATCGCGATGGTGTGGCGCAGCAGGGAGCCGCCGTTCGCGGGCTGGACGGTGAACTCGTGGAACCCGTCGAAGCCGCGCGGCCCGCTGAACCGGAACCGCACCCACCGGCCCGGCTGGTAGCCGACGACCCGGTAGCGGACCGGCCCGTGCCCGCCGGCGGCGCCGACCGCGAGCGGGCCGTCGAGCTCCAGCGGGGGCCAGTCGGGGCCGGGCCAGAGCCGGTCGTCCGGGCCGGCGAGGCCGTCGAGGAGTGCGCCGACCGTCGACTCCGGTGCCGGGATGGTGCGTTCGTGGATGTTGAGTACGGCCACAGCGGGTCCTCCTGGTTTTGGATGGGTCCCTCCAATTGAATTGGAGAGTACTCTCCATTGCATGCCCAGGCCACCCCGCCATGACGAAGCCACCCTCCTCGACGCCGCCGTGCGCCTCGCGGCCGTCGGCGGACCGGCCGCCGTCACCATGTCCGCCGTGGCCCGCGAGAGCGGTGCGCCCAACGGCTCCGTCTACCACCGCTTCCCCCAACGCTCCGCCCTGCTGGCCGAGTTGTGGTTGCGCACGCTCGGGGAGTTCCACGACACCTACCTGCCGGTCCTCGCCGGGCAGGCCGAGCCGCGGCTCGTCGCCGGCGCGGCCGCCCGGCAGGTCGTCGCCTGGAGCCGGGCGCACCGGGAGGGGGCCGTCGTCCTGCTGCACGGCGCGGAGGCCTTCGGCCGGGCCGAGTGGCCGCAGGAGCAGCTGCGGCGCGAACGGCAGGCCGGGCGGCGGGTGCGGGAGGCGGTGGAGGGGCTCGCCGAGCGGCTCGGCGCCGTGACGCCGCTGGACCTCGACCGGGTCACCCTCGCGGTCGTCGGCCTGCCGCTCGCCGTCGTCCGGACACACCTGCACGCGGGCACCCCGCTGCCCGCGCACGCGGAGGAACTGGCCGAGCGCGGGGCGATCGACCTGCTGGGCGCAGTCGGGTCGAAGGGCTGAGTCGGGTCGAAGGGCCCGAGCCGGGCGGCCGGGGCGGCAAGGGCGGGGCCGTAGGATCGGCGATCATGGAGCCCCGTACCGGACCGATCGCCGTTCCGCCCGGCCGCGTGACGCTCTCCGACCGCCGCACCCAGCGGAGTTGGAGCGTCGAGGTGGCCCCCTTCGAGCTGGCGCCCTGTCCGGTCACCCGCGAGGAGTACGAGGGTCTCACCGGCGACCGCCGCCCCGCGCACAGCGTCTCCTGGCTCGACGCCGTCCGCTACTGCAACGAGCTGTCCCGGCGCGAGGGCCGCGCACCCGCCTATCGGATCGACGGCGAGGACGTCGTCTGGGACCGCACCGCCGACGGCCACCGGCTGCCCACCGAGGCCGAATGGGAGCACGCCTGCCGCGCCGGAACCGACGGGCCGCGCTACGGCCCGCTGGACGAGATCGCCTGGCACCGCGGCAACTCCGGCGAACGCCCGCATCCGGTCGGCGGGCTGCGGCCCAACGCCTACGGGCTGTACGACCTGCTCGGCAACGTGTGGGAGTGGTGCTGGGACTTCTACGACCCCGAGGTGTACGGCAGTTACCGCGTGCTGCGCGGCGGCGGCTGGTTCGACGAGCACTGGAGCTGCCGCGCCTCCGTCCGCCGCCGCAGCCATCCGACCCTGCGGATCGACGACGTCGGCTTCCGGCTCGCCCGGTCCGTCCCGGCCCCCGCCCCCGCCCCGGCCTGAGGAACGGTCAAACGATCTCCGTCGTTGGTGGCGGCATGGACCCAGAGAAGATCTTCCTCCGCCCGATAGCCGAAGCCGACCTCACCGCCCTGGGCGGGATGCTGAACGACCCCGAGGCGCTGGGCGAGTTCCAGTGGTTCGGCTGGGCGGACCCGGAGCGCTTCCGCCGCCGCTGGGCCGAGCACGGGCTGCTGAGCGAGGAGCAGTCGATCTTCGCCGTCGCCACCGAGGGTGAGTTCCTCGGCTTCGTCGCCGCCACCCGCAAGGCCGCGCGGCCGAACAACCCGTACTGGAGCATCGGCGCGCAGCTGATGCCGCAGGCGCGGGGGCGGGGCATCGGCACCCAGGCCCACCGTCTGCTGGTGGACTACCTGTTCGCGCACACCACGGCGGTACGGGTGGAGGCGGACACCGACATCGGCAACCTCGCCGAGCAGCGCGTCCTGGAGAAGCTGGGCTTCACCCGCGAGGGTGTCCACCGGTCGATGGTCTTCCGGGCCGGGGAGTGGCGCGACATGGTCTACTACGGCCTGCTGCGCACGGACCCCCGCCCTTAGGCGGTCCCGAACCACTCCTCGGCGAGGTCGTCCAGCGTCCGCGCCGATGGCTTCAACTCCCGCAGGTACCACGGCAGGTTGCTGTACACGTGCAGCAGTGTGTACGCCATCAGCAGGCGCGGCTCGAAGGGGCGGCCGTAGGCGGTGAGCAGCCGCCCGAGCAGCTGCGGGTCGGCGCGGGTGGTGAACAGGCCGACGGCGACCAGGTCGTAGGCCGGGTCGCCGACCATCGCGGGCTCGAAGTCGATCAGGCCGGTGAGCCGCCAGCCGTCGGCCGGGTCGGTGATCAGGTGCTCGCGCATGAACTCGGTGTGCAGCAGGGCGCGTTGCGGGGTGGCCGGGAGCGGGGCGGTGGCGAGGAAGTCCGGGATCTGCTCCAGCCAGGCCTCGGGCAGACCGCGTTCACGCTGCCGGGCGAGGGCGCCCGCGCGCTGCCGGGCCAGGAAGGCCGGCCAGTCGCCGGGCGGGAGGGCGCCGGGCGGGAGGGCGTCGGCGAGCGGCTCCGCGTCCAGGGCGTGCAGGGCGGCGAGCGCCTCGCCGCAGTCACGGGCGATCCGCTCGCGTGCGCCCTGCGGGATGCGCGGCCAGGCGGGGGCCAGGCCCTCGCCGTGCAGGCGGGACATCAGGACGTAGCGCCAGCCGTTGACGTACTCGCCGGCCGCCCGGAGTGCGGGGGTGGGGACGGGGAGCCTGCCCTCCAGGAAGGCCAGGACGCGCTCCTCGGCCAGTGCCTCCCGGGCGGAGGGTGCCGGGAACAGCTTGAGCACGTGCTCGGTGCCCACCGCGTAGACCGGGACGGAGCCCTCCGCGAAGCGCTCCAGCACCGCCCCGCGGACGCCCAGTCGCGCGCACAGCGCCTCGGCTCCCGGGCGCATCACCGCTTCGTCGGCGAGGACCGCGTCCCCCTGCTCGTCCGTCTCCACCAGGGGCAGCATGCCCGCACTGTAGGCACACCAACGGCCCGTCGGCAAAGGCTTTTCAGCACCCAGGGCCCGCTGCACGCCGCTCCCGGGGGCCGCAGCCGTCCGGGAGGCCCGGCGGGGTGGGCTCCGGTCCGCTGTCCGGGTCGCGGGTGAGCAGGTAGCGGGCGCCGGGGCCGGCCTCGGCGGCGCGGTCGTCGGCGTTGTACAGGGCGCAGCGGGTGAGCGAGAGGCAGCCGCAGCCGATGCAGCCGGTGAGCTTGGCCTTGAGCCGTTCGAGTTCGGCGATCTGTTCGTCGATCCGGCCCCGCCAGGACTCGGCGACGACGTCCCACTCGGTGCCGCTGGGGGCGGGGCGTTCGGGCAGCCGGTCGAGGGCGACCCTGGCCTCGTCCAGGGAGAGGCCGACCCGCTGGGCGGCCCGGACGAAGGCGACCCGGCGCAGGGTGCCGCGCGGGTAGCGGCGCTGGCCGCCGGCGGTGCGGGTGGCGTGGATCAGGCCGAGGCTCTCGTAGTAGCGCAGCGCGGAGTGGGCCAGCCCGCTGCGGGCGACCAGCTGGCCGATGGTGAGCAGGTCGCCGGGGCGCGGGGCGGCGGTGCGCGGGGCAGCGGTGCGGGCGCTGCCGGGTATCGCGGTCATGGGCACTCACTGTAGCGGCTTGACCTCAAGTTCGCTTTAAGTTGCACGATCGACGCATGACGACGACGACCAGCACGGAAACCGCAGCCCGGGCCCGTTTCGCGGACCTGCCGGGCCTGATGGCCCTGATGACCGGCGACGAGAAGCACGGCCCCGCCGCCACCTCCACCCTGGACGCCCTGTGGGTGCTGTACGACCGGGTGCTGCGGGTCTCCCCGGACACCGCCGACGCCCAGGACCGTGACCGCTTCCTGCTCTCCAAGGGCCACGGCCCGATGGCCTACTACGCCGTACTCGCGGCCAAGGGCTTCGTCGACCCGGCCGTGCTGCCGAGCTTCGGCGGCTACGACTCGCCGCTCGGCCACCACCCGGACCGCACCCTGCTGCGCGGCGTGGAGATCGGCTCCGGCTCGCTCGGCCACGGCCTGCCGCTGGGCGTGGGCACCGCGCTCGGGCTGCGGGCCCAGGGGCTGGCGGACCCGGCGGTGTGGGTGCTGGTCGGCGACGCCGAGTTCGACGAGGGCTCCAACCACGAGGCGGTGGCCTTCGCCGGCGCGTACGGCCTGGACCGGCTCCACGTGGTGGTGATCGACAACTCCTCGGCCACCCACGGCTGGCAGGGCGGCATCGCCCGGCGCTTCGCCGCCGAGGGGTGGTCCACCGCGACCGTCGACGGCCGCGACCACGAGGCGCTGTACCGGGCGTACACCGCCGAGCACCCGGGGCGCCCGCACGCGGTGGTCGCCCGGGTCGAGCCCAAGGACTCCTGACCGGGCCGCCGGACCCCCGACCGCTAGAACCCCCGAGCGCACCGACCAGAGCGCAGCGAAAGGCACTTCACCGATGGACACCATGCGCGACCGCTTCGTCGACGTCACCACCCGACTGCTGGACGAGGACCCCCGACTGGCCGTGGTGCTCGCCGACATCACCGCCGCCGCCTTCGAGCCGGCCCAGCGGCGCCACCCCGACCGGGTGGTCAACGTCGGCATCCGCGAGCAGCTGCTGATCGGCGCGGCCGGCGGACTGGCGCTGACCGGGATGCGCCCGGTCGCCCACACCTTCGCCAGCTTCCTGATCGAACGACCCTGGGAGCAGGTCAAGTTGGACCTGGTGCACCAGGGCGTCGGCGCGGTGCTGGTGAGCGCGGCCGGCTCCTACGACTGGCCGGCCGGCGGCCGTACCCACATGTCCCCGGGCGACGTCGCCCTGCTGGACACCCTGCCGGACTGGACGGTGCACGTCCCCGGCCACCCGGACGAGGCCGAGCAGCTGCTGCGCGACGCCTACGCGGACGGTGACCGCAACGTGTACGTCCGGCTCTCCGCGCACCAGAACGCCGAGCCGGTCGCCGTCGAGCCCGGCCGCTTCACCACCGTCCGCACCGGCGGCCGCGGCGTGGTGCTGGCCGTCGGCCCGATGCTGGACGCGGTGCTCGCGGCCACCGAGGGCCTGGACGTCACCGTGCTGTACGCGGCGACGGTGCGCCCCTTCGACGCCGCCGGACTGCGCGCCGCGCTGGGCGACAAGGCGGACGCGGTGCTGGTGGAGCCGTACCTGGCGGGCACCTCGGCCAACGAGGCGCACGCGGCGCTGGGCGACCGCCCGCACCGGGTGCTGGCCCTGGGCGTGCCGCGCGAGGAGCACCGGCAGTACGGGTCGATCCCGGAGCACCTGGCCGCCTACGGCCTGGACGCCGCCTCGCTCCGGGACCGGATCGGCACCTTCCTCTGGTGAGTCAGCCGGTCCGCACGACCGCCACCGCGTCCGCCGCAAGCCGCACCCCCGAGTCCTCCAGCAGGGCCGCCCCGAAGGCCGCCACCACCTCCCGCCCGGTGCCGCCCAGCGGCAGCAGGGCCTCGGCCGGGCCAAGGTTGACCGCGATCCGGTACGGCCCCCGGTGCAGCACCAGCCGGCCCGCCGCCTCGTCGACGTCGACCCGCACCGCGCCGAGGTCCGGTTCGGCCAGCTCCGGCCGCTCGCGCCGCAGCCGGATCAACGTCCGGTGCCAGTCGAGGAGTTCGGCGTGCGGGGCGCGCCGGGGCTCGGTCCAGTCGAGCACCGACCGCAGCACGGTGGCCGGCTCCTGCGGGTCCGGGACGGCCTCGGCGGCCCAGCCGTGCTCGGCGAACTCCCGTCGCCGGCCCTGCCGGACGGCCTCCGCCAGAGCCGGGTCGGTGTGGTCGGTGAAGTACTGCCAGGGGGTGGCGGCGCCCCACTCCTCGCCCATGAACAGCATCGGGGTGAACGGCGCGGTGAGCACCAGCGCGGCGCCGCAGGCCAGTCGGCCGGGGGTGAGCGAGGTGGAGATCCGGTCGCCGAGCGCCCGGTTGCCGACCTGGTCGTGGGTCTGGAGGTAGCCGAGCAGCCGGTGGCCCGCCGCATCGGCCCCGAACGGGCGGCCGTGGCCGCGCCCCCGGAAGGAGGACCAGGTGCCGTCGTGGAAGAAGCCGTGGCGCAGCGTCTTGGCCAGGGCGGTGAGCGGCGCGGCCGCGAAGTCCGCGTAGTAGCCCTGGGATTCGCCGGTGAGCGCGCAGTGCAGGGCGTGGTGGAAGTCGTCGTTCCACTGGGCGGTGAGGCCCTGGCCGCCGGCCTCGCGGGCGGCGGTGGTGCGCGGGGTGTTGAGGTCGGATTCGGCGATCAGGAACAGTGGACGGTTGGACGAGGCCGCCAACTTCTCGACCTCCCGGGAGAGTTCCTCCAGGAAGTGGACGGCCCGGTCGTCGACGAGGGCGTGCACCGCGTCCAGTCGCAGGCCGTCGATCCGGTAGTCGCGCAGCCAGGCGAGCGCGCTGCCGACCAGGTAGGCGCGCACCTCGTCCGAGCCGGGCGCGTCCAGGTTGACCGCCGAGCCCCACGGGGTGTGGTGCCGGTCGGTGAAGTACGGGCCGTACGCGGGGAGGTGGTTGCCGGACGGGCCGAGGTGGTTGTGCACCACGTCGAGCACCACCCCGAGGCCCTTGCGGTGCGCGGCGTCCACGAAGCGCTTGAGCCCCTCCGGGCCGCCGTAGGGCTCGTGCACGGCCCAGGGCGCGACGCCGTCGTAGCCCCAGCCGTGCTTGCCGGGGAACGGGCAGACCGGCATCAGTTCGACGAGGTCCACGCCCAACTCGACCAGGTGGTCGAGCTGTTCGGCGGCCGCTTCGAAGGTGCCGCGGGCGGTGAAGGTGCCGACGTGCAGCTCGTAGAGCACCGCGCCGGGCAGGGCGCGGCCGCGCCAGCCGGTGTGCGACCAGCGGAAGGCGGTGTGGTCGACCGCCCGGCTGGGGCCGTCGGGGCCGTACGGCTGGCGGGGCGAGCGCGGGTCGGGCAGCGGTGGGCCGCCGTCGAGCCGGAAGGCGTAGTCGCCCGCCGGGGCCTCGCCGCTCCACCAGCCGTCCCGCTCCAGGCAGCGCGCCAACTCATAGGCGCTGCCGTCCACTTCGACGTCGACCCGGCGGGTCGCGTTCGGCGCCCAGACCTCGTAGCGCGACATCATCGGCCCCTCCTCGTCAGCAGCGCCACCGGGTACGTCGCCAGCAGGTCCGCCACCGGCACCGGACCGGCGGGGAAGCCGCGCAGCGACAGCTCGTCGGTCCAGGGCCCGCCGGGCGGCAGCTCCAGGACGGCGTCGCGCCAGCCGCCCGCCGCCGCCAGCCCGTACGGCAGCCGGGTGACGGCGGTGACCACGTCGTCGCCGCGGGCGAAGGCGAGCAGGTGGTCGGGGGCGGCCAGCGGCCGGTAGGCGCCGAGCGGGCCGGAGCGGCGCAGGTGCAGCGCGGTGGCGGTCAGGTGCAGCTTCTCCCGGGCGAGGTCGCCGGGGCGCGGGGCGGCCGCGTCGGTGAGCCGTACGGCGAGCGCGCCGAGGTCCACCACGCCCCGGTTGTCCGGGTCGACCAGGGTGTACAGCGGCTCCTCGCTGCCCTGGAAGAGGTCCGGCACGCCGGGGACGGTCAGGTGCAGCAGGGCGGCGGCCAGGGTGTTGGCACGGGCGTACGGGGCGAGCTCCCGCACCCGGCCCTCGATCCGGGCGCGCAGCCCGGCGTCGCCGAGGACGGCGCGGGCCCGCTGCTCCAGGGCCCGCTCGTACCCGGCGTCGGGGCTGGTCCAGGAGGTGTGCAGCTTGGCCTCGCGGACGGCCTTGAGCAGGGCGGCGACCAGCCGGTCCGGGGTGATCGGCCAGGCGGCGACCAGGGTGTGCCAGAGCAGCCAGTCGGCGTCCCGGTCCAGCCCGGGGGCGGCGGGCCCGGCGGCGAGCTCGGCGGCGGCGGACCAGGCGGCGGCCTCGGCGGCCCAGGCCTGCGGCTGCTCGGCGAGGACGGCGAGGCGGGCCCGGGCGTCGGCGCTGCGCTTGGTGTCGTGGGTGGAGAGCGCCGTCATGCTGTGCGGCCAGTCGCGTTCCAGGTAGCGGCACCAGTCGTGGAAGGCGGCCGGGGACAGCCCGGGCCGGGCGGGCTCGCCGCCGACCTCGTTGAGGGCGGGCAGCGCGTTCCAGCGGTAGAAGGCGGTGTCCTCGACGCCCTTGGCGGCCACGGCGGCGGCGGTCTGGGCGAAGCGCACGCAGAACTCGTCCTTGTCGTCGCTGCGGCCCAGCCGGGCGAGGGCGAGGGCGGCGACCAGGTGCCCGGTCGGGTCGGCTGCGCCGTCCACCGGCAGCGCGGGGTCGTCGGCGGGCTCGCCGGGCCGGGCGTAGGGCCGGTACACCGGGTAGTCGGTGAGCAGCCGGCGCAGCGCCGCGCGCAGTTGCCAGGGCGCGTGGTCGGCGTGGGCGGGTTCGGCGGCGCCGATCCGCAGCGCGATCCGGACCAGCCGCTCGACCTCGGCGGTCAGCTCGCCGCCGGGCCCGGTCATCTCGGCCCGGCCGCGGCGGGCGGCGGCGACCGCCGGGTGGGGGTCCCGGCCGGAGGAGTCCACCGGTTCGTCGTCCGCGACCGCCCCGCCGCGCAGGAAGGCCTCGTAGGCCTCGGCGAGCCGGCGGGCGCCGACGGGGTCGGTGAGCACGCCGTCGATGCGGCGCAGCGCGTCGTAGCCGGTGGTGCCGGCCACCGGCCAGTCCGCGGGCAGCCGCTCCTCGCCGGTGAGGATCTTCTCGACCACGACGTAGGCGCCGCCGGTGGCGTCGGCCAGGCGGCGCAGGTAGCCGCGCGGGTCGGCGAGGCCGTCGGGGTGGTCGATCCGGAAGCCGTCCAGGACGCCCTCGGCGTGCAGCCGCAGCAGCACGGCGTGGGTGGCGGCGAAGACCTCCGGGTCCTCGGCCCGGACGGCGATCAGCTCGTTGACGGTGAAGAAGCGCCGGTAGTTGAGCTCGGTGCGGGCCAGCCGCCACCAGGCGAGCCGGTACCACTGCCGGGCCAGCAGTTCCGGGAGCGGGAGCCGTTCGGTGCCGGGGCGCAGCGGCAGCTCGTGCCGGTGGTAGCGCAGCACCCCGCCGTCGACCACCAGCTGGTCGAGGACGGCGCCGAGCCGGTCGCCGAGCAGCGGCAGCAGCACCCGGCCGCGCTCCGGGGCGTCGGCGGGGCCGGGCTGGGCGGTCCAGTCGATGTCGAACCAGCGGGCGTACGGCGAGTCGGGTCCGTCCCGGAGCACCTGCCGGAGCGGTTCGTTGAGCCGCTCGGGGACGGGCACGGCCATGTGGTTGGGCACCACGTCGGCGAGCAGCCGCAGGCCGTGCCGGTGGGCCTCGGCGGCCAGGGCGCGCAGCGCGCCCTCCCCGCCGAGCTGTTCGCTGATCCGGGTGTGGTCGACGGTGTCGTAGCCGTGGGTGGAGCCCGGGGAGGCCTCCAGCAGCGGGGAGAGGTGCAGGTGGGAGACGCCGAGGGCGGCCAGGTAGGGGACGGCGGCGGTGGCGTCGCGGAGGGTGAAGCCGGGCTGGAGCTGGAGGCGGTACGAGGCGGTGGGGGCGGGGGTGGGAGGGGTAGCGGCCGGGCGGGGCTGCGCGGGCTCGGCGGCGGAGGTCATAGCTCCATAGGTACCCGGCCGGGCCCGCCGCCAAGACCCGCTGCTGACCCGAACAGGTGAGCGCAAGATCCCTATGAGCGCCCGGCGGGCCCTTGCACGGCCCTTGCACGGCCCGTGCACGGCCCCTGCGCGGTCGCTAGGCCGGTCGTTGCAGCACCATCAGCGAGCGGTCGGTGAGCCATAGGGCGTCCCCGGCCTTGACCCGGGCCCCGGTCCCGGGGGCGGGCAGCCGGGGCTGCGCGGTGTCGACCACGACCTGCCACTCCTGCCCGTGGTCGGCGGGGACGGTGAACTCCAGCGGCTCGAAGTGGGCGTTGAACATCAGCAGGAAGGAGTCGTCGACGATCCGCCCGCCGCGCCGGTCCGGTTCCGAGATGGCGTAGCCGTTGAGGAAGACGGTGAGCGACTTGGCGTAGCTGGCGCCCCAGTTGCGCTTGGTCATCTCCTCCCCGGCGGGGGTGAACCAGGCGATGTCGGTGAGGTCGTCGTAGCCGTCCGGGGCGGGGGCGACCGAGCCGTGCCGCCCGGGGACCGGCCGTCCGTGGAAGAACCGGCGCCGCCGGAACACCGGGTGGTCGCGGCGCAGCCAGATCATCCCTTGGGTGAACTCCAGCAGCCGGGCGGCCGGGCCGTCGCCCTCGGGCCAGTGCACCCAGGCGAGCTCGTTGTCCTGGCAGTAGGCGTTGTTGTTGCCCTCCTGGGTGCGGCCGAGCTCGTCACCGTGGGAGAGCATCGGGGTGCCCTGGGAGAGCATCAGGGTGGCGATGAAGTTGCGCTGCTGGCGCGCCCGCAGCTCCTCCACGGCCGGGTCGGTGCTGGGGCCCTCGGTGCCGCAGTTCCAGGAGCGGTTGAAGGACTCGCCGTCCCGGTTGTCCTCGCCGTTGGCCTCGTTGTGCTTGTCGTTGTAGGAGACCAGGTCGCGCAGGGTGAAGCCGTCGTGGCAGGTGACGAAGTTGATGGAGGCGATCGGGCGGCGGCCGTCGTCCTGGTAGAGGTCGGAGGAGCCGGTGAGCCGGGAGCCGAACTCGGCCAGGGCGGCGTTCTCGCCGCGCCACAGGTCGCGCACGGTGTCCCGGTACATGCCGTTCCACTCCGTCCACAGCGGCGGGAAGTTGCCGACCTGGTAGCCGCCCTCGCCGAGGTCCCAGGGTTCGGCGATCAGCTTGGCCTGGGAGACCACCGGGTCCTGCTGCACCAGGTCGAAGAACGAGGACAGCCGGTCGACCTCGTGGAACTGCCGGGCCAGGGTGGCGGCGAGGTCGAAGCGGAAGCCGTCCACGTGCATCTCGGTGACCCAGTAGCGCAGCGAGTCCATGATCAGCTGGAGCACGTGCGGGCTGCGCATCAGCAGGCTGTTGCCGGTGCCGGTGGTGTCCTCGTAGAAGCGCTGGTCCCGGGCGAGGCGGTAGTAGGAGACGTTGTCCAGGCCGCGCAGCGACAGCGTCGGCCCGAGGTGGTTGCCCTCGGCGGTGTGGTTGTAGACGACGTCCAGGATCACCTCGATCCCGGCCGCGTGCAGCGCCTTGACCATCGACTTGAACTCCTGCACCTGCTGGCCTCTGTCGCCGGTGGAGGAGTACGAGGAGTGCGGGGCGAAGAAGCCGACGGTGTTGTAGCCCCAGTAGTTGGCCAGCCCGAGGTCGCGCAGCCGGTGGTCGCGGACGAACTGGTGGACCGGCATCAGCTCGATCGCGGTGACGCCCAGCTTGGCCAGGTGCTCGATCACCGCCGGGTGGGCCAGGCCCGCGTAGCTGCCGCGGATCTCCTCGGGGATGCCGGGGTGCAGCCGGGTGAGGCCCTTGACGTGGGCCTCGTAGATGACGGTGCGGTGGTAGTCGGTGCGCGGCGGGTGGTCGGTGCCCCAGTCGAAGTACGGGTTGATGACCACCGAGTGCATGGTGTGCGGGGCGGAGTCGAGGTCGTTGCGGCGCTCGGGCGCGCCGAAGTGGTAGCCGTAGACGGACTCGTCCCAGTCGATGTGGCCGCTCATCGCCTTGGCGTACGGGTCCAGGAGCAGTTTGGCGCTGTTGTGCCGCTGGCCCAGGCCCGGGTTGTACGGGCCGTGCACCCGGAAGCCGTAGCGCTGGCCGGGCTGGACGCCCGGGAGGTAGGCGTGCCGGACGAAGGCGTCCGTCTCGCGCAGTTCGACGGCGGTCTCCGAGCCGTCCTCGTCGATCAGGCACAGCTCGATCCGGTCGGCACTCTCCGAGAACACCGCGAAGTTGGTGCCGGCCCCGTCGTAGGTGGCGCCGAGGGGGTAGGGCTTACCGGGCCAGACCTGCATGAGTCCTCAACTTCCTTGTGGCATACGGAAACTGATCTGTAGTCCGACACGCGGTCCGGCCGGGCGGCCGGCCTGGACGCTCTCTTCCCGGCCGGGCGGCCGGGCATGTGCGGCCCTGGGGTCCGTGACGCACGGCACAGCCCGCACACTCCCCGAGATACTCCCCGAGCCCTTCCCCGGCGGCCGGGAGGTACCGCCGGGGTTGCTCCGAACGGGTGTCCGGCGGGCATTCGTGTGAAAACTGTTGCCACCGGTGCGGGAGGGGCGCCGGAGGGCCCCTGGCCGATCCGGCTGCGGGCGGCTCGCGGCGGGCAGTACCCTTGATCGTCCGGCCGCTCCGGCCGACCGGTGCTTGTCAACGGTCCGTCAACGGCCCCCGCGTCCGCGGGGGTCAGCCGCAGATGAGGTGGCGCATGGTGTTCCCTGCTGGCGGCCGCGGCTCCGGGCCCGACGGCCCCGACCGGGGCGGCGTCCGCAGCGAGGCGCCCACGGTGGTCATGCGGCCCACCATGACCGGCCGCGCCCTCGTCCCCGCCCAGGGCGGCCCGGTCGAGGTCCCCGCGCTCGCCTGGTCGGCCGCCGAGTGGGAGGACTCCTACCAGCGGGTCCGGCTCTCCGGCCGCGCCTACGTCTGGCTCAACCTGGTCGAACAGCGGCTGCGCTCCCTGGTCGACGAGGTGCTGCACCCCATCTACGCCCCCGCCCACGGCGAGGACTGGGTCACCGCCGCGGCCGGCCCGGCCGGCGAGGAGTGGGCCCACCGGGCCGGCGCCGTGCGCGAGGTCAGCCGCCGCAAGGGCTACCTCCTCGACCCGGCCGACGACGACCCGCTGGTCTTCCTCACCCTGCCCCAGCTGCGCGAGCTGATGGTCCAGCACTGGCCCTGCTTCGAGCCCTACCTCGCCGACCGGCGCGAGATCGAACTCGCCCTGGACGAACTGGAAGTGGCCCGGCACGTGGTCTCCCGCAACCGGGTGCTCACCCAGACCGTGCTGGCCCAGACCGAGCGCGCCGCCGCCCGGCTGCTCGCCGTCCTCGACGGCGGCGCGGGCGGGGTGCCCGCCGACGTGGTCGAGTCCCTGGTCGCCGGACGCTACGCCGACGTCGTCGCCGTGCACGCCGACCGGGTCCGGCTGCAGCGCGACCTCCCGGTCGAGGACCTGCTCGACGGCGCCCGGCGGCTGGACGCGCTCGGCATCGGCCTCGGCATGCTCTGCCAGAACTACACCGGCAAGCGCCTGGTCCGCCTCGCCGGCGAAGGCTGCCGGGTACGGCTGCTGTTCCTCAACCCGGCGAGCAGCGCCACCCGCCGCCGCGAACGCGAACTCGGCCTCTCCCGCGGCGAGTTGTCCCGCTCCATCGAGATGAACATCATGCACGTGCGGCGGGTCCGGGCCCGGCTGCGGGACCAGGGCGGCTTCGAGATCAGGGTCTTCGACGAGACCCCGCGCTTCACCGCCTACCTGGTCGAGGGCCCCCGCCCCACCGGCCCGGTGGCCGGCCGCCGGGCCGGCCGCGACCTCGGCGTCATCCAGCCCTACCTGCGCCGCTCGCGCGGCATGGAGTCCCCGGCACTGATCCTGCGCGGCGGCGCCGGCCAGCAGCCCGGCGGCACCGAGCCGGGGCTGCTGGAGGTCTACCGCGAGGAGTTCGAGGGGGTCTGGGCGGACGCCCGGAACGTGTCCTGAGATATTCGCTGGTCGGCGGTGCCGTCCGGGTGTGACACTGCGCGCCGTGAACAGCCTCCCCGTCTGGACCCTGGAGCCCGCCGGGCCCGAGGACCTCGAACCCGTCGTCGAGCTCAAGGCCCGGGTCATGCGCGCCGACCTGGAACGCCTCGGGCGCTGGGACCCGAACCGCTCCCGGGAGCGGGTGCGGAAGTCCTTCTCCACCCGGCACACCTCGGTGCTGCTGGTCGAAGGCGCCTTCGCGGGCTCCGTCACGATCCGCCCCGACGGGCGCGGCGGGCGCGAGCTGGAGCTCTTCTACCTGGCCCCCCACCTCCAGGGCCGCGGCCTCGGCACCGCCGTCCTGCGCCACCTCCTCGCCGAGGCCGACGCCGCCGGCGAGCCCGTGCGCCTGACCGTCCTCCAGGGCAGCGCCGCCCGGCGGCTGTACGAACGGCACGGCTTCACGGTCGTCGAGGAGGACCCGGTCGACGTCACCATGCACCGGGAGCCGGCCCGCTGACCCCGACGGCGTCCGGCGCCCGGCGGCTGGCCGGAGCCCTCGGCGGGGCGTAACGATTCCCCCATCACCCCTGGTCAGGGCGGTCGTGGCCGTGGTAGGTGTAGCCCCCGTGAAGATCACGGGGGATGACGGGGCCGTACTGCGCCTCGAAGACGTACACCGCACCTACGGCACCGGCCCGGAGGCCGTCCGGGCACTCAGGGGGGTGGACGTCGGCTTCGACCGCGGCACGTTCACCGCCGTCATGGGGCCCTCCGGCTCCGGCAAGAGCACCCTGCTGCAGTGCAGCGCCGGCCTCGACCGACCCGACCGCGGCCGGGTCGTGCTGGACGGCACCGACCTCGCCGGGCTGACCGAGACCCAGCTGACCGTCCTGCGCCGACAGCGGCTCGGCTTCGTCTTCCAGGCGTTCAACCTGGTCGGCTCGCTCACCGCCGAACAGAACGTCGGCCTGCCGCTGCGCCTGGCCGGGCGCCGCCCCGACCGGGCCGAGGTCCACCGCGCGCTCGCCCAGGTCGGCCTCGGCGAGCGGGCCGGCCACCTGCCCTCCCAGCTCTCCGGCGGCCAGCAGCAGCGCGTCGCCATCGCCCGCGCCCTGATCACCAAGCCCCGGATGCTGTTCGCCGACGAACCCACCGGCGCCCTCGACAGCTCCAGCAGCCGCGACGTGCTCGCCCTGCTGCGCGACCTGGTCGACCGCGAGGGCCAGAGCACCGTCATGGTCACCCACGACCCGGTCGCCGCCGCCCACGCCGACCGGGTGCTCTTCCTCGCCGACGGCCGGATCGTCGACGACCTGCCCCGCCCGACCGCCCAGCAGGTCGCCGAGCGGATGACCGCCCTGGAGACGGCGGGGACGCCGGCATGACCTCGCTCGGGACCCTGCTGCCCGTCGCCGCCGCGAGCCTGCGCCGCCGCAAGGCCGCCTTCGCCGGCTCCTACGTCGCCCTCACCCTCGGCGTCACCCTGGTCGCCACCACCGGCAGCCTCCTCAACGAAACCGCCGGGGACGACTCCCCGCTCGGCGCGCCCTCGCTGCACAAGGTGCTCCAGTTCACCTCCGCGATGGCCGCCTTCGTCGCCGTCTTCGTGGTCGCCGGCACCTTCGCCTTCGCCGTCGCCCAGCGCCGCCAGGAGATCGCGATGCTGCGCGCCGTCGGCGCCACGCCCCGCCAGATCGTCCAACTGATCACCGGCGAGGCCGTCGTCGTCGCCCTCGCCTCCGCCGTCAGCGGCTGCCTGCTCGCGCTGCCCGGCGCCCCCGCCCTCGCCTCATGGCTGGTCGCCCGCGGCGCCGCCCCCGAGGGCTTCACCGCCCGGCCCGCCGCCGGCCCGATGCTGCTGGCCGCCGCCGTCGGCCTGGCGGTCGCGCTGCTCGGCGCCGTCACCGCCGCCGTCCGCGCCGGGCGGGTGCGCGCCGTCGAGGCGCTCGGCGACGCCGCCGCCGACCGCACGGTGATGACCGGGGCGCGCTGGGCCTTCGCCGTCCTCGGACTGCTCGGCCTGGTCGGCGTCGTCTCCTACTACCTGTCGGCGGCGTCGCTGCCGCCCGCCCCCGGCGACCAGCCGGACGACCCGCAGCTCGCCTCCCAGTGGGTGATGGGCGCCGACCTGGCCACCATCACCACCCTCGCCCTGTTCGCGCCCGTCGTCGTGCCCCTGCTGGTCCGACTGCTCAGCGCCCCGCTCGCCCGGCTCACCGCCGCCGCCCCGCTGCTCGCGCGGCAGAACGCGCTCACCGCCGTGCGCCGCACCGTCTCCACCGCCACCCCGGCCTTCCTCACCATCGCGCTCGCCGGCACCGCCGTCGGCTCCACCGCCGCCTTCGCCGACGCCATGACCGCCCAGGCCGGGGCCACCGCCGCCGCCCGCTACGTGCTGCGCCCCGGCGCCGCCCCGCTGCCCGCCGACGCCGCCCACCGGCTCACCGCCGGCCGGCCCGACCTGCACGCCACCGCCACCACCTCCACCGTGGTCACCGGCCTCGGCGCCGACCGGCCCGCCTTCGACGACCACGGCGAGGACTCGCCCGCCAGCGCGCCCTCCGCCGCCACCGTCGTCGACGGCGACCTCGCCACCGCCTGGACCCTGCCCGCCGTCGACGGCACCGCCGCCGACCTGCACGGCGCCACCCTCGCCGCCTCCACCGACCAGGCCCGCGGCCACGGCTGGAAGGTCGGCGACCAGGTCAACCTGCGCCTCGCCGACGGCACCGTCACCGGCCTGCGGCTCGTCCTCGTCTACCGCACCCAGCTCGGCCTGGACGAGTTCCTGCTCAGCGGCGACGCCGTCACCGGCCACCTCGACGGCGCCCGCCCCGGCGCCGTCCACCTCAGCGCCGAACCCGCCGACCGGCTCGGCGGCGTCCTCACCGACGCCCGCGACCCCGGCCCCGACCCGAACGCCCACTACGCCTGGATCGCCACCACCACCATCCTCGGCCCCGCCCTGCTCTACGCGCTGATCGCCATCGTCAACACCATGGTGATGAGCGCCGCCGACCGCCGCCGCGACTTCACCGTGCTGCGGCTGGCCGGGACGGTGCGCCGCCAGGTGCTGGGGATGGTCGCCCTGGAGGCCGCCCTGGTGGTGGCCACCGCCGCCGTCCTCGCCCTCGCCGTCACCGCGCTCACCCAGTACGGCACCACGGCCCTGCTCAACCACCGCGTCCTGGCCGGGCAGGCGAGCGTCGCCCTGCGGCTGCCCTGGCTGCCGCTGGCCGGCGGCGCGGTGCTCTGCCTGGCGCTCGCCGTGGCCGCCAGCACGCTGTCCGCGCGGGTCGCCCTCGCGGGCCGGGCGGCGGCCCGGTAGGCCGTCCGGCCGGCGACCCACCGGTCGTCATCCGTCTCGGCCGCTCGGCCGCTCGGCCGCTCGGCCCCGGTGCGCACCTGCGCGCGCCGGGGCCGAGCGGTCGTGGCGTCCCGCGACCTCCTCACCTCCGGCCCGGTCGACCGGCCAACCGGGCTCCGGGCAAGCGGAGTTGGACCTTCCGCCGACCCCCGCAGCCGGCCGGCCGGCACCCCGCAGCGCCCCCGGAAGCCCCCCGGAAGTCCCCCGGCCACCCCCGGACCGGCCGCCCTGACGGCCGGGTTGTCGGTGGGGCGGGTGATGATAGGGGCTGTTTCGCCGGAGGACGGAAGGACACACCTGATGAGCTGGTGGCAGCAGCCACTGGTCGGCTTCGACCTGGAGACCACGGGCACCGACCCGGCCGTGGACCGCATCGTCACGGCCGCCCTCGTGGACACCGTCGGCGCCGTCCGGGTGGATGCCGCCAACTGGCTGCTCGACCCCGGGGTGCCGATCCCCGCCGAGGCGGAGGCGATCCACGGCATCGGCGACACCCTGGCGCGCAGCAGGGGGCGGCAGGCCAAGGAGGCGGTCGAGGAGATAGCCGCGGCGCTCTGCGCGCGGATCGCGGACGGGCGGCCCGTGGTGGCCTTCAACGCCCCGTTCGACCTGTCCCTGCTCGACGCCGAGTTGCGCCGCCACGGGCTGCCCACGCTCGCCGAGCGCCTCGGCGCCCCGGTCGGGCCGGTGCTGGACGCGCTGGTCATCGACCGGGCGGTCGACAAGTACCGCAAGGGCTCGCGCACCCTCCAACGGGTCTGCGAGGTGTACGGGGTGGAGCTGACGGACGCCCACGAGGCGGGCAGCGACGCGCTGGCCGCCGTCCGGGTCGCCGTCGCACTGGCCGGGCGCTACCCGGCCGAGGTGGGGGAGGTGGCCCCGGCCGAACTGCACCGGCGCCAGATCGACTGGTACCGGGACTGGGCCGAGGGCCTCCAGTCCTGGCTGCGCCGCGGCAAGGACCCGCTCGCGGTGGTGGACCCGCGCTGGCCGTCCCGACCGTCCGGATGACCGGGGCCGCGGACCCGGTACGCCCGGACCACCCCGTGCGTCCCGTCCACCCCGTGCGCCCGGCGGTCCCGGCGGACCTGCCCGGCTTCCTGGCGCTCGCCGCCGAGGTCGAGCACTGGTTCGGCCCGATGGTGGCCGAGCCCGGCTTCCGCCGCGCGGTGGAGAAGGCCGTCGCCCGGGGCACCGCGACCGTCGCCGAGTCCACCGGGGGCCTGCTCGGCGGCCTGCTGTTCGGCCCCGCGCAGGACGGGCCGCACCATCTGCACTGGCTGGTGGTCGCCGACCGCGCCCGGGGCACCGGCGTCGGCCGGGCGCTGGTCGAGGACGCGCTGCGCCGCCACGTCCGCGCCCCGGGCACCGTCGAGGTGGTCACCTTCGGCCCGGACCACCCCGGGGCGGTGGCCAGCGGTGCCCGGGTGTTCTACGAGCGGCTGGGCTTCACCCCGGCCGCGGCCGCGGCCCCCGGGCCGGAGGGCGGCTCCCGGCAGGTCTACCGGCGCCGGTTCGGCTGAGGGGCTCGGCCGACGGGTTCGGCCGCGGTCCGACCGAGCGGTCCGGCCGAGCGGTCCGATGTCCGTCACTGGAGGTCCAGTCCGACCGGGTGCGTCACGTCCACCGGGCAGGCGAACACGTGCAGTTCCCCGTGCCGCCCGACCGACAGGTCCGGATCCCCGCCGCTCTCCACCGTCAGCAGGTGCGCCATCCGCGCGCCGCAGCGGCCGCAGTCGACCGGGACGAGATCGGTGAGGTGCCAGGACGGCCAGCCGCCCAGCTTCCAGCCGTCCGCCCGGCCGAGGTCCCGCTGGTACCCGATGCCCCGCCGCTCGGCGAACTCCTCGACGGCGCGGGCGAGTTCCGGGGGCAGTTCGCCCCGGTCGGGCAGGTCGAGGAGCTGTTCGGGGCGCACCGCGCACGGGCGCGGCAGGTACTCCGGCGCGCTGTGGCGGGGCGGCGGGGGAGTGGCCGGGGCGAGGTCGGCGGCGCGCTGCCAGTGGAGTTCGACGGCGGGGCCGTAGTAGTAGCGCTCGCCCTGGATGTCGTCGTGGTCGTTGGGGCACCAGAGCACCTGGAGCAGGTCGGTGCCGTGCGGCCGGGGCAGGTGCGGGGCGTCCTCGGCGCGGATCCGGGCGAGCGGGACCAGCGCCGTCGCGGCGGCGGGTGGTTCCGGGGCCCTGCGGGGGAGGACGTCCTCCTCCTCGGGGTGGCGCGCGGTGCAGTGCGGCCAGGGCTCGCCGGTCGGCCACTGGGCCGGGCCGCCGATCCGGCTCGCCCCGAGGTCGGCGGGGGCGCCGCCGGGGGCGGCGTACGGGTGCAGCAGGGTGGCGGGCCGCAGGTGGCGGGCCAGGCCGGGGACGGCGGCGACGAGGGCGGCGGTGTCGGTCACGGCCGCCCACCCTACGGGCCGCGGTCCAACGGCCTTACGCGGCGGGGAAGTCGAAGGTGTACCCCTGGGCGACGAGCCAGGGCAGCAGCTGCTTGAGCGCGGCCACGGTCTGGCTGCGGTCGCCGCCGCCGTCGTGCATCAGGATCACGCTGCCGGGCTTGAGCTGGCTCTGCACGGTGGAGACGATCGCGGCCACGCCCGGGCGGGACCAGTCGCGGGGGTCGACGGACCAGCCGAGCGAGTCCATCCCGAGCCCGGCGGCGATGTGCTCGTTGTCGGCGTTGAAGCCGCCGCCCGGGGCGCGGAACCAGCCGACCCGGGTGCCCGGCCCGCCGGCCTTGACGATCATGTCGCGGGCGGCGGAGATCTCGTACACCGCCTTGTCGTGCGGGAGCTTCTCGAACGGCTGGGGGTGGTGGACGCTGTGGTCGCAGAGCCGGTGGCCCTCGGCCAGCACCCGCTTGACCAGGGCCGGGTTGGCGGCGGCGTTCTGGCCGATCTCGCAGAAGGTGGCCTTGACGTGGTACTGGGCGAGCAGGTCGAGGACCTGGCCGGTGGCCGGGCCGGGGCCGTCGTCGAAGGTGAGGGCGACGGTGCGGCCGCCGGAGGCGGTGGAGCCGATCACCTTGGTGGCCTGGCCGGGGTGCGCGGGCGGCGCGGCGGGGGTGCCGGTGGGAGTGCCGGGGGCGCCGGGGGTGGCGCCGGGGGTGGTGCCGACCGGCTTGCCGGTGGCCGTGGCCCGGCCGGGGTCGGCCGGAGCGGTGGGCGTGCGCGGCTGGGCGGCGTCCGAGCCGGGGGCCGGAGCGGTGCCGGCCGCGGTGCCGTTCCCGGTGCCCGGGGTGTTCGCGGCGCCCGGGGTGGTGGCGCCCGGGGTGGTGGCGGTCGCGGTGGGCTGGAGCGCCCCGCTGGCGGTGCCGCACGCGGACAGGCCCAGGACGGCGGCCACCGCGATGCAGCCCGCGAGCAGCCGGTTGCGGTGGGGGCGGAGGGGGCTGCGACGGGTGGGGGTCCGGTGCATGGCGGCGGCTCCTGAGGGGCGAGAAGGGGGCCGATCCCGGAGGCCGATCCCTCGGTCAGGATGACTGTGCGATAGGACGCCGATCGTACGTGTCCCGGTTGCGCGCCGGACCGTTCCGCCTTAAGAGTCTTCTCACACCCGCCGGGGTCGGCCTCCGCCGCCCGGAGGAGGTATCGGGGAGGCGGCGGGGGCAGCGGCGGAGGAGGCGGCGGCCCGCCGTCAGAACGGGTACCAGCGCACCCCGGTGGCCCCCTCCCGGAGCGAGTCGACCCGGCGCCGGAACTCCGCGAGCGCCGCCGGGTTCCCGGCCGCCTGCTGGGCGACCCAGGAGGCGCTGGCGGTCTCCCGGGCCCCGCGCAGCACCGCGAAGCCGGACCAGTCGCGCACGTCCCGGCCGTAGGCCGCGGTGAACGCCAGGTAGTCCTCCTCGGGCACCCCGTAGCGGTCGTGGGCGAGCGCCAGGACCACCAGGTCGTGCTCGCGCAGGTCCCGGGAGAAGGTCTCCAGGTCGAGCAGCACCGGCCCGTCCGGTCCGACGTGGACGTTGCGCGGCAGCGCGTCGCCGTGGATCACTCCGGGCGCGAGCTCCGGCACCAGGCCGGGCAGGGCGGCCGCGAAGGCGTCCCGGCGCTCGCGCAGGAAGGCGACGTCCGCCGGGTCGACCTGCCCCTCGGCGGAGGCCAGCCAGCGCTCCACCGGCGCCAGCAGGTCGCGCCCGTCGAGCGGGAAGGGCGGCAGCGGCAGGGCGTGCAGGGCGCGCAGCAGCGGGGCGAGGTCGGCCGGGCGGGAGGGCCGGACGGCGGGGGCGAGCCGGTGCCAGAAGGTGACCGGGTGGCCGTCGGCCCGGTGCGGCCCGGCCTCGACCCGCTCGTACGGGCGGACCACCGGGATGCCCTGCCCGGCCAGCCAGTGCGCGACGGCCAGTTCGCGCCGGGCCCGGTCGTACAGTCCGGGGCCGCGGCCGACCTTGGCGACCACGGCCGGGTCGCCGAGGTCGAAGACGGCGTTCTCGCCGAGCGCGAGCAGCCGCGCCCCGTCGGGGGCGGGCAGTCCGGCGGCGGCGCAGGCGCCGGTGAGCAGCAGCCGGGCGCGGGCCTCGTCGAAGGGGATCATGGCTGGGCTCCGTTCCGCCGGTGTTCATCCGGGGGATTCCGGACGGTGATCATCATGACGCACGGAGCGGCGCGCCCCGCGGCGGCCGGGCGAGCGGGCCCCGCAGCGGCGGGGGGAGCGCGCCCCGGGGCGGCCGGGCGGTGCCGTGGGGGTTTCCCCTGGTTCGCTACCCCTAGGCCTCCTCCTCCGAGGTAGGGGGTGGACTCCACCCTGAGGGGGAGAAGGCTCCACCCGGAGCACGAGGCCAACGGCAGCGCGGCCGGGAGAGACTGGGGCGGGGCCGGTTCGGGGTGGCCCCGCAACGGGGGTTGGACCACGGGGGCTTTCTTGCCGCACGGCGAGCACGTACTCGTAGGATGACGCCCAGACCTACTTACCTGCCGACCGGCTAGTGGACGCCAGTGCGCGTCCGGCCCGGTCCTGCCGTCGCCCAGCGTCCCGTCCCCCAAGGGCTGCGGTGAACCATGCCCAGGAGGCATCGAGCATGTTCCACCGACTAGGACAATTCGCCGTACGCCGTGCGTGGTGGGTGATCGCCGCGTGGCTCGTCGCCATGGTCGCGATCTTCATATCCGCGCCCAAGGTGAGCTCCCAGACGGACGAGGCGTCGTTCCTGCCCAAGCACTACGAGTCCATCCAGGCCGCCGAGGTGCAGGCCAAGGCCTTCCCGGCCGCCTTCACCCCGGACGCCCTCATCCTCTTCGAGCGCAACGACGGCGCCGCGCTCACCGACGCCGACACCAAGGCCATGGGCAAGCTGACCCAGGACCTCGCCGGCAAGAAGATCGACGGCGTCGAGGCGGTCAACCCGCCCGCCGACAAGCTCGGTTACTCCGAGGACCACAAGTACGCGCTGGGCACGGTCGCCATCGCCAAGGACAAGCAGCAGGACCCGAAGGCGGTCGCGGACGTCGCCAAGGCGCTGCGCAGCGACGGCAAGGACCTGGCGGGCCCCACCGGACTCAAGTTCCAGCTCGGCGGCTCCGCCGCCCAGACCCTGGACCAGCAGGAGTCCTCCAGCGACACCGAGGGCCTCATCACCATGGCCACCCTGGTGCTGGTCATCGTGATCGTCGGCATCATCTTCCGCAGCGTCCTGGCCGGCCTGCTGCCCATCCTGGTCTCGCTGATCATCGCCCTGCCGACCTCCATGGGACTGATCAACTACGCCACCAAGGCCTTCGACCTCAAGAGCACGGCGATCCTCACGCCGATCCTGATCGTCGTCGTGCTCGGCGTCGGCACCGACTACTTCCTCTTCCTCGCCTTCCGCTACCGCGAACGACTGCGGGCCGGTGAGGACCGCAAGTCCGCCGTCGTCAACGCCGTCGGCCGGGTCGGCGAGGCGATCGCCTCCGCCGCCGGCGCCGTCACCATCGCCTTCGCCGCGCTGGTCCTCTCCAGCCTCGGCATGTTCCAGGCCCTCGGCCCGGCGCTGGCCATCGCGGTCGTCGTCACCGCCCTCGCCTCCGTCACCCTGGCCCCGGCCCTGCTCGCCGTCATCCCCGCCCGGGCCGTCTTCTGGCCCGGCAAGAAGTGGATGCGGGAGCCCGGCGACGCGCGCTTCACCGCGCTCGGCCGGGTCGTCGAGAAGCGCCCGGCGCTCACCGCCCTCGCCTCCGGCGGCGTGCTGGTCGCCCTGACCCTCGGCGCCCTCGGCTACAACGGCCTGTTCGACATGACCAGCGGCTCGATGCCGAAGACCGTCGAGTCGATGGTCGTCCAGGACACCATGTCCACCGCGTTCTCCAAGGGCGCCGCCTCCCCCAGCCAGGTCTTCCTGAGCAGCACCGACGGCAGGAAGCTCGACCCGGCCTCCTTCCCGGCCTACGCGGACAAGCTCCACGTCGCCGGCGTCGCCCAGGTCTTCGCACCCGCCCCCACGACCGCCGCGAGCCAGAACAAGACCATCAGCGACGACGGCACCACGGCCCAGTTCACCGTGATGCTCAAGGACGAGCCCTCCAGCAACGAGGCCATCGCCACCGTCACCGAACTGCGCGCGGTCGCCCACGCCCAGGCCCCGGCCGGCACCGAGGCCAAGGTCGGCGGACTCAGCTCGGTGTTCAAGGACATCAACCTGGCGATGACCCACGACTACAAGCTGGTCTTCCCGATCGCCGGGCTGCTCATCCTGCTCATCCTGGCGCTCCAGCTGCGCAGCGTCGTCGCCCCCTGGTACCTGATGGCCTCGGTCGGCCTCGGCTTCGGCGCCACCCTCGGCGCCGCCACGCTGCTCTTCCAGAAGATCGGCCACGAGACCGGCCTGATGTTCATGATGCCGATCCTGATCTACCTCTTCGTGGTGGCGATCGGGACCGACTACAACATCCTGATCATCGCCCGCCTGCGGGAGGAGGCCCGCGCGGGCCGCACCCCGCGCGAGGCGGCCCGCGAGGCGCTGCGCCACGCCGGTCCGACCGTCGCGGCGGCGGGCTTCATCCTGGCGGCCTCGTTCGGGACCTTCATGCTCGCGGGCAACAGCTTCATGCTGGAGTTCGGCTTCGCCATGGCCTTCGGCATCGTGCTGGCGGCCTTCGTGATGGCGATGTTCTTCACCCCGGCGCTCACCGCGCTGATCGGCAACAAGGCGTGGTGGCCCGGCCACGGCGGTGACGCCCGTCCGAGTGAGGGCCACGCCCCGCGGGTCGGCAGCACCATGCCGCCGGAGCCGGTCGGCCGGCACTGACCCGAGGGCCCGGCGACGGGCCGCACAGCAGACGGCGCCCCGCTCCGGCGGGGCGCCGTCCCCTCTTTCCAGGGGGGCCAAACGTGATCTGTCGAGCAGAAAAGTCCCCGGTCAATCGGGGTGCGACCGTGCTACAGTCGAAGCAGTTGCAGTTTTGGTTCCCATGAACGTGTGTGTGCGCCTGCTGGTACCAACCAACAGGCGCATTTGTTTTGTCCGGTGTTTCAGTCTCCGGATGGGGATCGCGGCTACTTGGGGACTCACGAGGTGTGGGTCCCTGATGCCCCAAGTATGAGGAGACGGTTATGGCTACCGGCACCGTGAAGTGGTTCAACAGCGAAAAGGGCTTCGGCTTCATCGAGCAGGACGGCGGCGGCCCGGACGTCTTCGCCCACTACTCGAACATCCAGGCCAACGGCTTCCGCGAGCTCGTCGAGGGCCAGCGCGTCGAGTTCGACGTCACCCAGGGCCAGAAGGGCCCGCAGGGCGAGAACATCCAGGTCATCGCCTGACGTTCAGCCTCTCAGCTGACACGTGATCCTGTGATCTCGTGAAGCGGGGGCCCGTACCGCTCGGCGGTGCGGGCCCTCGTTCATGCCGCAGTACGGCCGGGGCGGCGCACTCCACTCAGACGGCCGACCAGTCCGCGAACGCGGGCTGCCGACCGACGTACGGAGAACCCGTGACCACCCCTGCCCGCACGCCCCGCGACCGAGGCGACCGCACCACCGACCGTTCCGCCGCACGCACCGGCGACCGCACGGCCGAAGGCCGCACCGGCCGCCCCCGCCGCACCGGCGACAACCCCGAGCGCGCCCGCCGCACCGGGGACGGCGCCGCCGCCGCCGACCGCACCCGCAAGCCCCGGGGCCGCACCGGCGCCCCCAAGGCCACCCGCACCGCCGTGGCGGAGCCCGCCGACTTCACCGTCGTCGAGGGCACCCCGGCCCGGCCCCCGGCAGCCTCCTTCGGCGAGCTCGAACTGCCCAAGGCGATCCTCTCCGCGCTCACCCGCGAGGGCGTCACCGAGCCGTTCCCGATCCAGGCCGCCACCCTGCCCGACTCGATCGCCGGGCGCGACGTCCTCGGCCGCGGCCGCACCGGCTCCGGCAAGACCCTCGCCTTCGGCCTGCCGCTGCTCGCCCGCACCGCCGGGCGCCGCGCCGACTCCCGGCACCCGCTGGCGCTCGTCCTGGTGCCCACCCGCGAGCTCGCCCAGCAGGTCACCGACGCGCTCACCCCGTACGCCACCGCCGTCAACCTGCGGATCACCACCGTCGTCGGCGGCATGGGCATCAGCCGGCAGGCCAACGCGGTGCGCCGCGGCACCGAGGTCCTGGTCGCCACCCCCGGCCGACTGGACGACCTGATCGGCCGCGGTGACGTCAACCTGTCCGACGTCGCCATCACGGTCCTCGACGAGGCCGACCAGATGGCCGACATGGGCTTCCTCCCGCAGGTCAGCCGGCTGCTGGAGCAGGTCGCCGAGGGCGGGCAGCGGATGCTGTTCTCCGCCACCCTGGACCGCAACGTGGACCGGCTGGTCAAGCGCTTCCTGACCGACCCGGTCACCCACTCGGTCGACCCCTCGGCCGGCGCGGTCACCACCATGGACCACCACGTCCTGCAGCTGGAGCCCACCGACAAGGCCTCCGCCACCGCGCACATCGCCTCCCGCGACGGCCGGGTGATCATGTTCGTGCACACCAAGCACGGCGCCGACCGGCTCGCCAAGCAGCTGCGCGCCACCGGCGTGATGGCCGCCGCCCTGCACGGCGGCAAGTCCCAGCCGCAGCGCAACCGGGTGCTGGACCAGTTCCGCGAGGGCGAGGTCACCGCGCTGATCGCCACCAACGTGGCCGCCCGCGGCATCCACATCGACGGCCTCGACCTGGTCGTCAACGTCGACCCGCCGATCGACCACAAGGACTACCTGCACCGCGGCGGCCGCACCGCCCGGGCCGGCGAGTCCGGCACCGTCGTCACCCTCGTCCTGCCCGAGCAGCGCCGCGAGGTCAACCGGCTGATGACGGTCGCCGGGATCCGCCCGACCGTCACCAAGATCCGCCCCGGCGACGCCGAGCTGTCCCGGATCACCGGCGCCCGCACCCCCAGCGGCGTCGCGGTCGCGCTGGTCGTCCCGGCCGCCGCCCAGCCCGCGGCCCCGGCCGCCTCGGCCGACGGCAAGGGCGCCGGCAAGTCCGGCAACCCGCGCCGCCGCCCCGCCAAGCGCTCCGGGCTGCCCGCCGACGTCGACATGAACGGCAACCCGCGCCGCCCGCGCCCCAAGCAGCGCCTCGGCGCCGCCACCCAGGGCGAGCGGCCGCAGGCCGCCGGGTTCATCGGGCGCTCCTCCGGCCGGGCCCGGCCGGGCAGCGGCTCCCAGTCCGGCGGCAACTACGGGACGGGGCGCCAGCGCCGCAAGTTCGACTGACGGCCGTCCCGGCCTCCCGGCCCCCGGCCCCGGTTTCGCCGAACGGGCCCCGTGCTCCCCTGTGGTGGGGAGCGCGGGGCCCGTTCCGCGTTTCCGGGCCGCCCGTTTCCGGGCCGTCCGAGCGCCTGCCGACCGAACAGCTGGCGTGAATCCGTTGAAGCTCGCCTTGAACGAGAGCTTGACGGTGACCCGGCGAACCCCGATTCTTCTACACGGCCCACACAACTGCCGCACAGTCACCACCAGTGCACAGACGTCGTGTTGACGCGATTCGCCGACCGGAAGGACCACCGTCCCGATGCGCCGAACCTCCGCCCTGCTGACCACCGCCCTGCTCGCCGGGGCCGCCGCCCTGGCCGCACCCGCCACCTCCGCCCAGGCCGCGCCCTCCTGCGGCGCCTACGTCGCGGGCTGGAGCGCGATCGGCAGCTGCAGCGGCCTCGACCCGATGCAGACCTGGACCGTCGCCGCCACCTGTTACTACTGGAACTCCACCCACACCGTGCAGTTCACCCGCCCCGCGATCGGCGGCGTGGCGATCGGGGACGGCAGCGTCTCCGCGGCCTGCGGCATCGGCGACAGCGTCATGTTCCCGCGCGTCATCCTGGGCGCCACCCCGCCGGCCGGCCCGACCGGCCAGATCACCGGCTACGCCAACAAGTGCGTCGACGTGAAGGGCGCCAACCTCGGCAACGGCACCCCCGTCCAGATCTACGACTGCAACGGCTCCGTCGCGCAGAAGTGGCGGATCGGCGTCGACGGCACCGTCCGCGCCCTCGGCAAGTGCATGGACGTCGCCGGCGGCGGCACCGCCAACCACACCATGGTCCAGCTCTACGACTGCAACGGCACCGGTGCCCAGCAGTGGCAGGCCCGCTCCGACGGCTCGCTCTACAACCCGCAGTCCGGCCGCTGCCTGGACGACCTCGGCTTCGCCACCAACAACGGCAACCAGCTCGGCATCTGGGACTGCAACGGCGCCGCCAACCAGAAGTGGAACCTCCCGGCCTGACGCACCACCACCGGAGCCGGGTCCGCCGCCCGCACCCCCGTCGGGCGGCGGACCTCCCCTCTTGCGGAGCCCGGGACGGGATCCCCGCCCGCCCCGACGGCGCCCTCTACCAGCTCTCCGGCGGCCTCGCCGACGCCGACGCCGGCCACCCGGGCGACACCTCCACCCTCCGCCGGGTCCGACCCGGCCCCACCCC
>NZ_JBHZCY010000103.1:0-33549 GCF_042786665.1 Kitasatospora sp. NPDC059146
CGCGCCCCACCTCGCGGCGTCCACCGGTCCCACCCGTGCCCCCGGGGCGTTGGCGCGGCTCGCGCGCGTCCGCGGTCAGCCCGGCAGGACGCCGGAGAGCCCGCCCACCAGCGGGAGGTCCTTGACCCCGCCGCCCGCGCTCAGCGGTCCGGTCAGCGTGCCGGTGCCCACCGGGGCCAGGCCCTGGTCCGGCCGGACGGTCGCCCCGTTGTTGAGCACGTCGGCCGAGGAGTTGGCCCACGGGTCCAGGCGCAGGCTCTTGATCGGCGCGACGCCGTAGCCGAGGCCGGCCGTCGTCCCGTTCAGCGCCTGCCCGACGTCGGTCTTCGCCAGCGTGGCCGGGCCCGCGGCGGGCTCCTGCCCGGCGGCGGGAGCGGCCTGCGCCGAACCCGCGCCGAGCAGCACCACGGCGCCCACGGCGGCGGCCAGCCCGGCCCCGCTCTTCTTCGAAACCATGCGGTTCACCCTTCGGTGGAGTGCGGCCCGGCCCGGCGGAACCCGAGGGAGGGGCCCTGAGCATCCGGACGTCCCGTCCGGAGAAACCGAACTGCCCCCCGGCCGGCTGGTCGGGGGGCAGGACGGCCGAAACGCGTGCCGATCGGGGATCAGCAGTCGTCCGCGGGCTGCGGGTGCATCTCGACGTTGGCGCAGCTGTTGCCGAAGGCCGGGTTCAGCAGGCCGATCACGTCGATGGAGTTGCCGCACAGGTTGATCGGGATGTGCACCGGGACCTGGATCTGGTTGCCGGAGGCGACACCCGGGGAGCCGGCGGCCACGCCCTCGGCGCCCGAGCTGGCGGCGGCGGAGCCCGCCGCGCCCATCACCAGGCCGGCAGCGGCGGCGGAGAGGACGGCGACCTTCTTCACGTTCTGCATGGGGGTTGATCTCCTCGATCACACACGGGTGGAGCGCGCCGCGCCCCGGCGCTGCGGGGCGCGGCACGGGCTCGGTGAATCAGCTGTCGCCGGGTCGGCGACCGCGGGTTCAGCCGACGTTGGCGCAGGAGTTGCCGAACGCCGGGTTCAGCAGGCCGATCACGTTGACGGTGTTGCCGCAGACGTTCAGCGGGATGTGGATCGGCACCTGGATCTGGTTGCCGGAGAGCACGCCGGGGGAGCCGGCGGCCACACCCTGGGCGCCCGAGCTGGCGAACGCGCCGCCCGCGGCACCGAGCACCAGGCCGGTGGTGGCCAGCGACAGGATGGCGGCCTTCTTGAGGTTACGCATGTCTGTTCCTCCGATTTCTGCCCGACGCAAGGGGAATGTCGGGAAACGGGCGAGCACGAATACTCACCCGAACGGTTCAGGGATTGCCGTGTTTGTCACTCCGGCGGCGCACACCGGCGTGTTGCGCCCGTGGCTCGGGCGTCGACGCAGCCGCCGCGTTCTTCCGGTACCTCGCGAACATTTCCCGCACGGCCGGGAACGGTCCGGACAGAGGTGCGACCGGGAATTCCCGGTCAGGCGTTCAGGCGGTGTCGCCGAACGCCGGGTTCTGGGGGGCCCGCCACGTCGACCGGCCCGCCGTGGGCCGCGGTGCCGACGTGGCCGTGGGCGAGCTGCGCATGGGCGGTACTCGATTCGTGTGAGCAGGGCCTGGTGGATCGTCTTCGTGAGGGAGAACGAGGCAGCACGCGAGGGGAAACGGTCCGGACCGGTGATCACCCGAATGCCGGTCGGCGGCCGGATTGCTCCAGACGGGTGACAGTGCGGGCACCGTCGCAACCGCTCCGGACGGGTGTCGTTCTAGATGTCGCACTCCCCGTGCATCTCTGTATGAACAGTCAGGAGGCTCGCATGAGCATCAAGAAGACCGCCGCCGTCGGCGCGGCCGTGGTGGGCATCGTGGCCGCCGGCGCCGGCACCGCCATGGCCAGCTCCGGCGCCGAGGGTGTCGCTGCGGGTTCCCCCGGCGTCATCTCGGGCAACCAGATCCAGATCCCGGTGCACGTTCCCGTCAACCTGTGCGGCAACAGCGTCGACATCGTGGGTCTGCTGAACCCGGCGTTCGGCAACCACTGCGCCAACGTGGGCTGAACCCACCCCCGGTTCGGCCGGTGAGAGCCGCCGTTCCGTGCTTCCCTCCTGGGGCGCGGAACGGCGGCTCTTTTTTCGTGCTCTCCCGGGTCCTTCCGGGTCCGCTCGTGCCCTCCCGTGCCGCCGCCGTTCCGGGGGCGGCTTCCCGGTGCTGTCACGAGCCTTGTTGCACTACTTGTCAGTACCTAGAATGTGAGACCTGCTCACCTTTTCGGCACCTCTCTTGCCCCGCACCGCCCGGCAGCACGGGCCGGGCGGCCCCCACCCCCGCAAGGAGTCGCGTGTGATCAGGTTCCGCACCCCCGCTGCGCGGCGGGCGCGAACGGGCTCGTCCCGGTCCGCCGCACTGCTCGCCACCGGCGTCCTCGTCGCCACCCTCGGCCTGGCCGGCGCCCCCGCCGCGTTCGCCGACAGCGCCCCGGCCCCCGCCCCGGCGCCCACCCGCCCGGCCGCGATCGTCGCCCTCGGCGACAGCGCCATCTCCGGGGAGGGCGCCGGCACCGACACCAACGACGGCTACTTCCCGGAGACCGACACCTCCACCAACTACTGCCACCGGCACCCCAAGTCGGAGATCTTCACCACCGACATCCCCGGGGTCACCCCGATCGACCTGGCCTGCTCCGGCGCCCAGACCGGCGACCTGGTCAGCGACCCCGAACTGGCCAAGATCACCGGCGGTGGCAGCGGCGACTTCGGCGAGCCCAAACAGGACGTCAAACTCGCCGACACGGCGGCCAAGTACGACGTCAAGATGGTCGTCGTCACCATCGGCGCCAACGACGACTTCGACTTCAGCGGCATCATGATGCACTGCCTCGCGCAGTACTTCCCGATCCCCAAGGACCAGGGCTGCCGGGACACCATCGGCAGCGACGAGATCCGCCGGCGGGCCAAGGCGGTCCAGCCCAAGGTGGTCGCCGCGCTGCAGAACATCCGGCAGACCATGCGCCGGGCCGGCTACGCCGACTCCTCGTACCAGCTGGTCTACCAGTCGTACTTCGACCCGATCACCCCGGACATCCGGCGCAACGACTACCTCGGCAAGATCGCCGACGGCTGCCCGGCCTTCCCCGAGGACCTCGCCTGGGGCCACAACCTGGTGGTCCCCACGCTCAGCGACGCGCTCCGCGGCGCGGCCGAACAGGTGCCCGGCGTCCGGTACTTGGACCAGCGGCGGGTCGCCTTCGGGCACGAGGTCTGCGCGGAGTGGACGAGTTCGCCGTACGAGTACAGCAACGGGGACGTCATCAACCTCTCCGAGTGGGCCCGCAACGGCTGCGACTCGCAGATCGGCATCCCCGGGCTGTGCATGAACATGGTCCGCCAGTCGTACCACCTGCGGGTGGCCGGCTACCGCGGCGAGGGCGTCTGCCTCGGCCAGTTCTTCGCCAAGCCGGACCAGACGGAGGCGTACTGCACCCTCAACCAGCAGAACACCACCTCGATCCAGCCGCTCACCCCCGGCAAGCCCTTCGGTGACACCCCCGAGGACGGCTCCTGGTACCAGCTCACCAACGCGGCCACCGGCAACGCCCTCGACCTCACCGGCGGCGGCAGCTACGGCGACTCCACCAACGGCCGGGCCGCCATCAGCTACCCGGCGACCGGCGGACTGAACCAGTCCTTCGTCCTGGAGGCGAAGGCCGGCGGCAGCTACGAGCTGGACTTCAGCGGCAACCGCGGCATGTGCCTGGACGCCAACGCGGCCTCCACCGCGCCCGGCACCCGGATCCAGCAGTGGGGCTGCAACGGCGGCGCCAACCAGCACTGGGTGTTCACACCGGCCGGCAACGGCAACTACCGGATCGCCGACTCGGCGGACCCGACCAAGGTCCTGGCGGCCGGCGCCACCCTCGACGCCAAGGGCAACCCCTACGTCGAACTCGCCACCGACACCGGCGCCCCCACCCAGCTCTGGCAGCTCACCAAACTCGGCATCGTCTACCTCCACAGCTGACCCCAGCCGACCTCAGCCCGCCGCCGCCCCCACCCGGGCGGCGGCGGCCGCACCCAGCGGGTAGGCCGTCTCCACCGGCAACAGCGCGGCATCCCGCTCCCGCCGCACCCGGTCCGCCAGCGCCGTGACGTCCGTGATGCCCCGGATCCACTCGTCCGCGTAGCGCCGCACCGCCTCGCCGCGCAGCCCGACCTGGATCGTCCGCCACTCCAGCGCCCGCAGGTCCGGCCCGCGCTCCGGATCCCACTGCACCCGCACCGGGCTCTGCCGCAGCTCCCGCTTCCAGGCCGCCTGCGAGGCGTGCACCCGCCCGGTGTAGCCGCTCAGCACGGCCCGCTCCAGCGCCCAGTCGAAGCCCTCGCGGCTGATCTCCAGGGCCAGCACCCGCTCCTGGCCGGGGCTCCGGCCCCAGTCGCTGCGGTGCATCATCCAGAGGAACGAGGGCTTGATCCAGGTCATCCGGTCCCGCTGGAACGCCTCCGGGAACCGCCCCTCGGCCGCCGCCGGTTCGGCGATCGCCGGCGGGAAGGCCTGGTAGACGGTGAGGGTGTCAGCGGTGTGGAGCGCCCGGATCCGGTGCTTCGGCGGCTGGAGCGGCATGCGGGCATCGTCGGGGGCGGCGGCGGCCGGGCGCCACGGGTTTTCCGGGGCGGGCGGGGGCGGGGTGGGGTGCGGGGGTGTGCCGTAGGCTCTCCGGAACGTCGTTGCGCCGGAGCCGCGCGCACCATGAGCGGGGCGGGGAGTACCCAGAGCAGATGAGCACGGCATCGAGCACCGAGTCGTCCAGCACCGAACCGTCCAGCGCCGCTCCGGTGGCCGGGCCGGGGGAGCCGGTCGAGGAGCGGGCGGACCGTACGCCCGGCCGGTTCATGGCGCTGGTGGACCGCTTCGCGCCCGCGCTGGGCGCGTACGCGGTGGTCAAGGCGATCGGCCTGACCGTGTTCCTGATGCTGCTGGAGCACACCGGCGACTACTTGAAGAAGCAGCCCGGCCGGGGCGGCGGCGCCCACTCCTGGGACGTGCTGGGCACCTGGGACGGCGTCTGGTACCAGCGGATCGCCGAGAACGGCTACGACCCGCAGCTGATCGAGCTGCACGGGTTCCCGCTGGCCACCTACTACGAGAACTCCTCCGCCTTCTTCCCGCTCTACCCGTGGCTGATGCGGCTGGTCGGCGCGGTCACCGGCCTCGGCCCGTACGGCTCCGGGATAGCGGTCTCGGTGCTCGCCTCGCTGGTCGCCGCGGCCGGGATCTTCGCGATCGCGGAGCGGCTCGCGGGGTTCCGGGCCGGTGTGATCGCCGCGGTGGTCTGGGGCCTGTTCCCGGGCTCGGGCGTGGAGTGGGCGGTCTACTCGGACTCGCTGTTCGTCGCGCTGTCCGCCTGGGCCTGCTACTGCGTGATGACCCGCCGCTGGCTCGCGGCCGGGCTGCTGGCCCTGGTCGCGGGCCTGAACCGGCCGACGGCGGCCGCGCTGATCGCGGCGGTGTCGATCGCCGCGCTGGTCGCCCTGGTGCGCCGCACCGACGGGGTGGCCCGCCCGCTGACCGCGATGCTGATCACCCCGTGGGGCCTGTTCGGCTACGTCGCCTGGGTGGGCTGGCGGATGGGCGACTGGGGCGGCTACTTCAAGCTCCAGCGCGGCGCCTGGAACCGCTACTTCGACTTCGGCGCCTCCACCGTGCGCACGGTGATGGACGTGATCACCGGCCACTGGGACTTCTGGCAGTCCAATCCGGTGCCGGACCTGATCGCGATCGCCCTGCTGATCGCCCTGCCCGGCCTGCTGGTGCTGCTGGCGCGGGCCCGTCCGCCGCTGGTGCTGTGGGTCTTCACCGCGCTGACCGTCTTCACGGCGCTGAGCAGCAACCAGATCTTCGGCAACATCTCCCGCTACCTGCTGCCGGCCTTCCCGCTGTGCATCGGCCTGGCGGTGGCGCTGCGCAAGGTGCGGACCTCCTCGCTGATCGGGCTGTTCGCGATGCCGGTGATCGCGGCGGGCTGGTACGCGGGCTATGCGCTGTTCGAGTTGGGTATCCCGTAACCCCGATGTTGGTTGGCTACGGGATCATCCGGCAGCAGACGGGCCGTTGCTAATCTCGGACGTATGACGACGACCCCGCCCGTGCGCCAGATCCGCGACATCTCCGGCCTGCTGGACCACGCGAGCCACGTGCTGGCGACTCGGATGGCGGCCGCCTTCACCGAGCTCGGGATCACCCCGCGCGCGTACGGCGTGCTGTTCCACGCGCAGGAGACCGAGCGCACCCAGATCCAGCTGGCCGAGCTGGCGGACCTCGACAAGACCACCATGGTGGTCACCGTCGACGAGCTGGAGAAGGCGGGCCTGGCCGAGCGCCGCCCGTCCGCCACCGACCGCCGGGCGCGGATCATCTCGGTCACCGAGGCGGGCGAACGCGCCGTCGAGCAGGGCACCGCGATCGCCGACCGGGTCCACCGGGAGGTGCTGGAGGCGCTGCCGCGGCCCGAGCAGGAGGTCTTCGTCTCGGCCCTGTCCCGCCTGGTGGACGGGCACCTGGCGGAGCCGGTCGAGAGCGAACGCACCGTCCGACGGGCCCGCCGCTCCCGCGGCTGACCCGCCCGGGGGGCCGATCCCGGGTCAGGGGAAATCGACGGACCGTCAACCACCCTTGCCCCGAGCGGCGTTCAGCGGGCCGGGCGCGGTGCGCTCAGGGCCAGACCAGGCAGTACAGCTGGTGCCCGGCGTCGTGCAGCCGGTTGGCGAAGTCCTGCCACTCGTGCAGCATGCTGTAGATCACGAAGGCGTCGCGCGGTCCGCGGCGGTCCGGGACGGTGGACCAGATGAAGGCGGCCGCGCCGAGTTCGGTCTCGTCCGCCTTGCGCAGCGGCTCGACCACGTTGTGCGGGAGTTGGACGACCGCGTAGTCGGGGTGCAGCACGACGAGTTCCAGCGGCGGCACCTGGTGCAGCGGGACGCCCTGGATGCCGGTGAGGACCATGGCGCTCATGGTCTCCGGCTTGATCTTGGTGGAGAGGTGGCCGGTGGGGGAGCCGCTGGTCTCCATCAGGTCGCCGAGCCGCCCCAGCGCGCCGAGTTCGCCGGCGTCCAGGCCCAGCCCGCCCGGGCCGAGGGCGGTGGGGACTCTGGCGGCGGTGGCGCGGTCCGGTGCGCCGAAGTACTTGTACGTCACCCCCACGTGTCCCTCACCCCGCCTCTCGCCGCCGCGACGACCACGACCCGTACCCGCTCCCGTACCCCCGCGTGCGGTCTCGGCGGGCCTGCGGGGGCCACCCGCTGCCTCGTCGAACCCGTCCTGCGCCTCGGACACTCGGACCATCCTCACCGGAACTCGCCGGAATCGACAGACCCCCGCACGTCCGGCGTCCCGCCGGCCGTGCTCCTTACCGTCATTCGCCGCCGTGCCTACTCGCGGGCCGTACCCACCAGCGGCACACAGCAGTCCTCTCCACACCCCTGTACACAACCGGAGCGCTCGCGCACTCTGTGCACACAGTCTGACTGGTCCGTGTGACGGAACAACCAGCGGCCCCGCCCGTACACCACCGCCACGGGCGACCGTCAGGGACAACCGTACAGACAACGGTGCCCGGATCATCGTTCCAGATGATCGGGCCGGACATGCAGAGCCCAAGGACACGATTTGAGACCATGTCTCCCGTGAGCTACCCCTACGAAGCCCCCCAGTCCCAGTCGCTGTTCGATCGCGCCTCCGTGGTCACGCCCGGCGGCGTCAACTCCCCGGTGCGCGCCTTCCGCGCGGTCGGCGGCACACCGCGCTTCATGGTGTCCGGCACCGGCCCCTACCTCACCGACGCCGACGGCCGCGAGTACGTCGACCTGGTGTGCTCGTGGGGTCCGATGATCCTCGGCCACGCGAACCCGGCCGTGATCGAGGCCGTCCAGCGGGCGGTCTCCCGCGGCACCTCCTTCGGCACGCCCGGTCAGGGCGAGGTCGAGCTGGCCGAGGAGATCGTCTCCCGGGTGGCCCCGGTCGAGCAGGTCCGCCTGGTCTCCTCCGGCACCGAGGCCACCATGTCCGCGATCCGGCTCGCCCGCGGCTTCACCGGCCGGGCGAAGGTGGTCAAGTTCGCCGGCTGCTACCACGGTCACGTGGACGCGCTGCTGGCCGCCGCCGGTTCCGGCGTGGCCACCTTCGGCCTGCCGGACACCCCGGGCGTCACCGGCGCCCAGGCCGGCGACACCATCGTGCTGCCGTACAACGACCTGGCCGCCGTCGAGCAGGCCTTCGCCGCCCACCCGGGCGAGATCGCCTGTGTGATCACCGAGGCCTCGCCCGGCAACATGGGCGTCGTCCCGCCGCTGCCCGGCTTCAACGCCGGCCTGGCCCGGCTCTGCCGGGACAACGGCGCGCTGTTCGTCTCCGACGAGGTGATGACCGGCTTCCGCGTCTCCAAGGCCGGCTGGTACGGCCTGGAGGCGGCGCACGAGGGCTGGGCGCCGGACCTGCTGACCTTCGGCAAGGTCATGGGTGGCGGCTTCCCGGCCGCGGCCTTCGGCGGCCGGGCCGACGTGATGGCCCACCTGGCCCCGGCCGGCCCGGTCTACCAGGCGGGCACCCTGTCCGGGAACCCGGTCGCCACCGCGGCCGGCCTGGCCCAGCTGCGCGGCTGCACCGACGAGGTGTACGCGACGGTGGACGAGGTCTCCGCCGAGATCTCCGGCCTGGTCTCCGAGGCGCTCACCAAGGAGGGCGTGGCGCACCGGCTGCAGACCGCCGGGAACATGTTCTCGGTGTTCTTCACCGAGGCGCAGGTCACGAACTACGACCAGGCGAAGACCCAGGAGGCGTTCCGCTACACCGCCTTCTTCCACGCGATGCTGGCCGAGGGCGTCTACCTGCCGCCGTCCGCCTTCGAGTCCTGGTTCGTCTCGGCGACCCACGACGCCCGGGCGATCGAGCGGATCGCCGCCGCGCTGCCGGCCGCGGCCCGCGCCGCTGCCGCCGCCACGGCCTGAGCCCCCTCCAGACCACAGGAGCAGTTGAGAAGTGAGCGCCAAAGAGATCACCGTCGTCCACGTGATGCGCCACGGTGAGGTGCACAACCCGGAGGGCGTGCTGTACGGCCGCCTGCCGGGCTACCACCTGTCCGAGCTGGGCCGCCAGATGGCCGACCGGGTCGCCGAGGACCTCGCCGGGCGGGACATCACTCACGTGGTGGCCTCCCCGCTGGAGCGGGCCCAGGAGACCGCCGAGCCGATCGCCAAGGCGCACGGCCTGGAGGTCGCGGTGGACCCGCGGCTGATCGAGGCGGAGAACGTCTTCGAGGGCAAGACCTTCGGCGTCGGCGACGGCTCGCTGCGCAACCCGGGCTACTGGAAGTACCTGACCAACCCGTTCAAGCCCTCCTGGGGCGAGCCGTACCTCGACCAGGTGGTGCGGATGATGGGTGCGCTCGGCGCCGCCCGGGACGCGGCCCGCGGGCACGAGGCGGTCTGCGTCAGCCACCAGCTGCCGGTCTGGATCCTCCGCTCCTTCGTGGAGCGCCGCCGGCTCTGGCACGACCCGCGCAACCGGCAGTGCTCGCTGGCCTCGCTGACCAGCTTCACCTTCGAAGGCGACAGCATCGTCTCGGTCGGGTACCGCGAGCCGGCCCGTGACCTGCTGCCGGCGCACCTGGTCGGCAAGGGCCGCAAGGGCGACAAGCCGGTGGGCAGGAGCTTCGGCGCCTGAGGCCCGTAAGCGGTGCGTAAGTATGACTTCGGGTCACCTGACGAAAGTCGGGTGGCCCGAAGTCTTCGCAGGTCAGAGGGTGTGCGACGCGCAAGGTAGGACCCCGGCGAACCCGCCCGGAACTCCATGCGAAACTTTTCACATGTCTGCCATGACGCGCCCCCGTCCCCGTGTCGCCGCAGCCGCCGCCACAGTCGCCGCCGCTGCGCTCGTCCTCACCGGCTGTTCCTCCTCGGGCTCGTCGAGCAGCAGCGAGGGGCAGGTCGGGTTCGTGACCGTCAAGGGGACCAACCTGTCGAAGGCGGACACCGGCAAGCGCGGGGACGCGCCGGACATCTCCGGGGAGACCCTGGAGGGCAACCAGGTCAAGCTCTCCGACTACCGCGGCAAGGTCGTGGTGCTGAACGTCTGGGGCTCCTGGTGCGGGCCGTGCCGGGCCGAGGCGAAGAACCTCCAGGCCGTCGCGGACGAGTACAAGGACAAGGGCGTCCAGTTCCTGGGCATCAACACCCGGGACACCGACAAGACCAACGCCGTCCGCTTCGAGCAGGAGCAGGGCGTCTCCTTCCCGAGCATCTTCGACCCGGCCGGCACCCAGCTGCTCAAGTTCCCCAAGGGCAGCCTCAACCCGCAGTCCATCCCGACCACCCTGGTCGTCGACCGCGACGGCAAGCTGGCCGCCCGCGCCGTCGGCGGGACGACCCAGGAGGCGCTGGAGTCGATCGTCCAGCCGGTGGTCGCGGAGCAGCAGCAGTGAGTGGGCCGCTGAACGCCGCCGCCCTCCCGCTGGCCGACACCTTCACCACGGTCCAGAGCGGGGCGCTGCTCGCCGCCGCGCCGGTCGCGCTCGCGGCCGGGCTGGTCTCGTTCTTCTCGCCCTGCGTGCTGCCGCTGGTGCCCGGCTACCTGTCGTACGTGACGGGCTTCTCCGCCGCCGACCTCGCGGACGCCCGCGGCGCCAAGCGCGGCCGGATGCTGCTCGGGGCGACCCTGTTCATCCTCGGCTTCACGGTGGTCTTCGTCTCCGGCGGGGCGCTGTTCGGCCAGTTCGGCAACACCCTGCAGGAGCACAAGCGGGCCATCGCGATCGTGCTCGGCTCGCTGACCGTGGTGATGGGCCTGGCCTTCATGGGCCTGGTGCCCGGCCTGAGCATGCGCGAGGTGCGCTCGCACCGCCGCCCGGCCGTCGGCCTGCTCGGCGCGCCGCTGCTGGGCATGGTGTTCGGCGTCGGCTGGACGCCCTGCATCGGCCCGACCCTGGCGGCCGTCCAGACGCTGTCGCTGAACCAGGCGGACGCGGCGCGCGGGGCCCTGCTGATGACCTTCTACTGCCTGGGCCTCGGCGTACCGTTCATCGTGGCCGCGCTGGCCTTCCGCCGGGCGCTGGGCGCCTTCGGGTGGGTCAAGCGGCACTACCCGCTCGTGATGCGGATCGGTGGCGGCATGCTCGTCGCGGTCGGTCTGCTGCTCGTCACCGGGATCTGGGATTCCTGGATGAGCGAACTGCAGTCCTGGACCGCCGACTCCCAGATCGGAATCTGACCGTGAGCAAGACCACGACCGATACCGAGCTGCCCCCGGCGCCGGACGACGCCGCCGCCGCCGAACGGCTCAGCACCGCGCCGGTCGAGTCCGAGGGACCGACCGGCATAGGGGTGCTCGGCTGGGCGCGCTGGATGTGGCGCCAACTGACCTCGATGCGGGTCGCCCTGATCCTGCTGTTCCTGCTGTCGCTGGCCGCCATCCCGGGCTCGCTGATCCCGCAGAACGGCCAGAACCAGTTCAAGGTGCAGACCTGGAAGGCGCAGCACACCGGGGTCGCGCCGATCTACGAGAAGCTCCAGCTGTTCGACGTCTACAGCTCGGTCTGGTTCTCCGCGATCTACATCCTGCTGTTCGTCTCGCTGGCCGGCTGCATCATCCCGCGCACCTGGCAGTTCGTCGGCGTGCTGCGCTCCCAGCCCCCGGCCGCCCCGCGCAACCTGACCAGGATGCCGGTGTACGCGGTCTGGCGCACCGGGGCGGAGCCGGAGCGGGTGAACGCGGCCGCCCACCGGCTGCTGCGCAAGCGCGGCTTCCGGGCGAACCTGTCCGGCGGCTCGGTGGCCGCCGAGAAGGGCTACCTGCGCGAGGTCGGCAACCTGCTGTTCCACCTGTCGCTGTTCGCGCTGCTCGGCGGCTTCGCCTGGGCCAGCCTGGCCTCCGGCACCGGCGGCAAGCTGATGGTCGAGGGCCAGGGCTACTCCAACACCATCACCCAGCTCGACGACTTCACCGGCACCCGGTTCTACGGCAACCAGGACCTCGACCCCTTCTACCTCAAGCTCGAGAACTTCACCTCGAAGTTCCAGAACACCGGTGACCAGATGGGCGCCGCCCGCCAGTTCACCGCGAACGTGGAGTACTACGAGGGCAGCGACGAGTCGAAGGTGAAGAAGGGCACGATCGAGGTCAACCACCCGCTGGAGATCGGCGGCAGCAAGGTCTTCCTGATCGGCCACGGCTACGCCCCGGTGATCACCGTGAAGAACGGCAAGGGCGACGTGGTCTACCACGACGTCGTGCCGTTCCTGCCGCAGGACGCCAACCTGACCTCGACCGGCGTGGTGAAGGCCTCCGACTACGGCGTCGGCCCGGACGGCACCAAGACCCAGCTGGGCTTCTCCGGCTTCTTCCTGCCGACCGCCCCGCTGAGCTTCGCCGGCACCGGCCCGGTCTCGCTGTTCCCCGGCGACGCCGCCCCCGAGCTGGTGCTGAACGCCTTCGCCGGCGACCTCGGCACCGACTCCGGCCTGCCGCAGAACATCTACCAGCTGAACACCTCCAAGCTCACCCAGCTGCAGCAGGACGGCCAGCCGGCCAAGGCCCTGCTCAAGCCCGGCCAGGGCTGGACCCTGCCGGACGGCTACGGCACCGTCACCTTCGAGGGCTACAAGCAGTGGGCGAGCTTCAACGTCTCGCACCGCCCCGGCAACGAGATCGCGCTGACCGGCGCGGTGCTGGCGATCCTCGGCCTGATCGGCTCGCTGTTCATCCAGCGCCGCCGAATCTGGGTGCGGGCGGTGGCCCTGCCGGGCGGCGGCACCCAGGTGGAGCTGGCCGGCCTGGCCCGCAGCGAGTCGGCGAAGATCGCCGAGGAGCTGGCCGAACTCGCGGTGGACCTCCAGGACGACGCCCCGGCGTCGGAGGAGGACCAGGAAGCCGACGAAGCGCCGGAAGACCCCGCAGCAGAAGACCCCACAGCCCCTGCCGACCAGAACTCCAAGGAGTAGACGGTGCACCTCGCCTCGGGAGTCGACCCACAGCTGGCCGACCTCTCCAACAAGCTGATCTATTCGGCGATGGCGGTCTACACGATCGCCATGTTCGCCCACATGTTCGAGTGGACGTTCGGTAGCAAGGGCGCGGTCGCCGTCCGCTCCAAGGAGCAGTCCGGCAACCTGGCCGAGACCGTCGCCGCGGCGGAGCCCAAGGCCGCCAAGAAGGTCACCGTCACCGTGGCCGGGGCGAAGGGCGGCACCACCACGCTGACCCGCACCGTCCTGGCGGGCGAGGGTGCGACGGTGGTCACCGGCGGGCGCGGCGAGGACGAGGTGGACGGCCCGGGCGCGGCCGGCACCAGCGAGAAGGCCGACCTGGCCGGCCGGATCGCGGTCTCGCTGACCGTCCTCGGGCTGCTGCTGCACGGCGGCGGCATCGTCGCCCGCGGCCTCTCGGTGTCCCGCTGGCCGTGGGGCAACATGTACGAGTTCTCCTGCGCCTTCGCCTTCGCGATGACGGCCGCCTACCTGGTGCTGCTGGCCGCCCGGAAGAACGTGCGCTGGCTCGGCCTGCCGGTCACCGTCGCGGCGCTGCTGACCCTCGGCATCGCCACCCAGGTGCTGTACACCGACTCCGAGCAGCTCGTCCCGGCGCTGCACTCGTACTGGCTGGCGATCCACGTCTCCACCGCGATCCTGTGCGGCGGCGCCTTCTACGCGGCGTTCATCGCCACGCTGCTCTACCTGGGCAAGGACTCGTTCGACAAGCGGATGGCGGCCGGCCTGACCACCGGCCCGCTGGGCACCTCGCCCTCGATCTGGCGCCGGCTGCCCGCCGCGTCCACCTTCGACAAGCTGTCGTACCGGATCAACGCCCTGGTCTTCCCGCTGTGGACGTTCACCATCATCGCGGGCGCGATCTGGGCCGAGGCCGCCTGGGGCAAGTACTGGGAGTGGGACCCGAAGGAGACCTGGTCGTTCATCACCTGGGTCGCCTACGCCTGCTACCTGCACGCCCGCGCGACGGCCGGCTGGAAGGGCCGCAAGGCCGCCTACCTGGCGCTGGCCGCCTTCGCCTGCTGGCTCTTCAACTACTACGGCGTGAACATCTTCGTCACCGGCAAGCACTCGTACGCGGGGATCTGACCGGAGGCACGCACCCACCGGCCCGGCTTTCCGCACGAGATCGCCGGGCCGAGGTGCAAGAGGGGTACGACGTGCCGGCCGTCCGTGCCGGTACGGGGAGGAACGAGGAGGAGATCGCGCAATGGAGTGCGACGAGGTCATGCTGACCGTCCGAATCACCGCCGCCGAGCGCATGTTGCTCCGACGGCTCGCCCAGGGACACCGGAGCGACGTGTCCGAAGTGGTGGCCGACGCTCTGCTGGACATCATCCCCACGCTCAGCGCGCCGGGGGACGCCTACCGGCTGCTGGGCGCCCTCGCGACGCCCGCGCCGTGCGCGCTGACCGTCTGGCTGCCGACCGCACTGGCCGACCTGCTGGTGCCCGGCGCGGCCCGGATCGCCCAGATCACCGAGGTCCGGATCGAGTCGGCCAGCGCGGCCCTGGGCGCGGCGCTGCGGCTCTGGCTGGCCCAGGACCCGGTCCGGCTGGCGGCCAACCTCAGCGTGATGCACGCCGGGCGGCGGCCGTCCGCGCTGGTGGCCGCCTGACCCCCGGCCCGCCTGACCTCGCACCGGACCCCGACGCGCCGGGCCTCAACTCGCCAGCGGCAGCAGGCCGGTCGCGGTGGGGCGGCCCTCGAAGGCGTCCCGCCGGACCGGCACCCGCGGACCGTCGACCGGCTCGGTGAGCAGCCGGCACTCGGCCGCCGTCCGCCCGTCCTGGAGCAGTCGCACCAGGACGGGGGTGCGGCGGCCGTCCGGTGTCCGCTCGCGGACGGCCCGGACGAAGCACGGCCGGTCCAGCTCGATGTAGTGGTCGAAGGCGGTCACCAGCTCGACCGGCACCACCGGCTCGGGGTGGTGCAGCCGCTGGGCGGCCTGCCGGGCGGCCTCCAGCACCAGCATCCCGGGCACGTGGTCGAGCCCGTGGTCGAACAGCACCGGGTGCCCGGCGTCGGCGCGCAGCAGCCAGGTGTCCGGCCGCAGGGTCGGGCTGAGCACCACGTCCGCGGCCTGCGCCCGCCCGACCAGCTCGGGCGCGGCGGGCTCCGGCGGGCGCGGCGGGGTGGCGGCGCCGCGGCCGGGGCCGCGCAGCCGCCGGTACGAGGCGGGGGTGACCACCCGCAGCTGGCCGTCGCCGTGGCCGATCCGCCGGCCGTCCCGGGTGACCTCGGCGTGCACCCGCAGCGAGGCCAGCCGGCCGTGCCGCATCCGGACGTCCTGGCAGCCGACGGTGAGCATCAGCGAGGCCGGGTCGGCGGTGACCGCGAGACCGGGCAGGCCGGCCTCGCCGAGCGCGTAGCCGAGCTCCTCCATGACGAAGTGGTGGTCGCGCGGCACCCCGAAGCCGGCGTGGCCGATCAGCAGCCCGGCCTGCCGGACGGTCTCGGCCATCAGCACCGGGTCGTGGTAGCGGTCCCCGGGCAGCCGGTAGAAGCCGTGCAGCCGGGGCCACTGGGCGCCGAGCAGGAAGTCGTACGGGCCGGTGGCCTGCCAGCCGGTGAGGAACACCTCGGAGACCGAGGCGCGGTGCACCAGGTGCCGGGAGACGGTCCGGTCGTGGAAGTCGTAGCCGGTGCCGGAGTGGCCGGTGCCGGAGTGGGTGCCGTAGCCGGTGCCGGGGTGGGCGTACGGGCCGTGGGCGTCCGGCTCTACGATCAATGGCATGACTGGCCCCAGCTCCAGGGTGTCGGTCGAGCGCCCGCCACGGACGCCCCACAGCAAAACATACATACCACCCGGTTTGTCTTCTGCGGCCGGGGGTGGCCCGTCGCAAGACCCGGACCGACCACGCTACCTGGCCTCTGGTCTGCGGGAATGCCTGAACTGGGGACGGCAGACCTTGGGCGGGGGGTGGTCCCCGCTGGACGGCGGGGTCGACACAGGCGCTAGATTAGATACCAACCATGCGGTTTCGGCCAGTGCCCTCCGCATGCGAGGCGTCGCCTCCGACCGAGGGCGCGCCGACAGCGGCCGGGTGGGGCGGGGAACGCGTCCGGCGGAGTCCGGGGGGATCAGTGGTCAAGCAGGAACGCGCGGGGCGGACCAGGCGGGCCGTGCTGCTCGCCGCCGCGGACACCTTCGCGGGGGCCGGGTTCGAGGCCGCCAGCCTGGTCGACATCAGTCGCCGGGCCGGGGTGAGCAAGGGCGCCCTCTACTTCCACTTCGTCTCCAAGCAGGCCCTCGCCGACGGTGTGCGGGCCGCCGCCGGACGGGAGATCGGCGCGGCCGCGCTGCGCGCCCTGCGCACCGAGGACCGGGCCGTCCAGGCACTGATCGACTTCTCGCACGAGCTGGCCCGGTTGCTGCGCGAGGACGTGGTGGTCCGGGCCGGCGTCCGGCTCGGCCGCCAGGGCCTGCGGCCGGCCGACGGCTGCGCCGGACCGGGCACCGCCTGGCGCAGCCTCGCCGCCGTCGTCCAGCGGCTGCTGGAGCGCGCCGAACGGGCCGGGGAGCTGCGCCCCGGGGCGGACCGGCGGGCCTGCGCCGAACTGCTCACCGCGGTGGTGGCCGGCCAGGTGCTGCTGGCCGCCGAGGAGCCCGGCCGACCGGCTCCGGAGGCCGTCCGGCAGCTCTGGGCGGCCGCCCTGCCAGCCCTGGTGGGGCCGGACGACTGCGCGGGCTACCGGGTCTGACCGGGGCCGGTCGGGTCCGACCGGGGCGCGCTGGGCCGCCGGCCCCGGGCGGCGCCCAGTCGTGCGGTGCGGCGCTCAGCGGCGCTCAGCGGCGTTCGGCGACGCTCAGCCGGGCCAGGGCGTGCGGCTGGACGAGGCCCGGGAGCAGCAGCGTCCACAGGTCGGCCATCCGCTTGATCAGGTCCTGCCGGTCGGCCAGCACCTGGGAGCTCAGCTGGATCCCGGTCACCGCGCCGGTGATCACCCCGGAGGCCGCCACCAGGTCGACCCCCGGGTGGAGGTCCCCGGCCTCCCGGGCGCGCTCCAGCAGTGCGCCCACCAGGTCCATCCAGCCCTGGTAGGCGGCGATCTGCGGCTGGGTGAAGCTGCCGTGCTCGATCGTCAGCCGGATGCTGCCGCGCACCAGCGGGTCCTCCTGGAGCGCGCGGGCGAACGCGTACCCGAGGTCGATCAGGGTCTGCACCGGGCTGTCCGAGGAGGGCTCCCAGGTGGCGATCCAGGCGCCCTGGCCCTCGATCACGGCGAGCGCCAGCTCCTCCTTGGAGCGGAAGTGGAAGTACAGCGCGCCCTTGGTGACACCGGCCCGGTCCAGGATCTCGGCCATCGTGGCGGCGGCGTAGCCCCGCTCGTCGAACACCTCGGCCGCCGCGAGGAGTACCGCCTGGCGGGTTGCCAGCGCGCGGGCCTGCCTGGCCATCGCAGCCTCCCTGGAAAGTTCTGTACCTCGGCAGCGGCCGATCCTATGGGGGCCGACGGGGCGACGGGCGTGAACCGTCCGGTAGGTATCCTACCGAGCCGCTCCGCGCCCGGTCGGACGGGCACGAACGGCGCCGGGGGCCCCGGGTGCCCGCGCCGCGGCGGCCGGCGGAGCACGGCCGGACAGCCCGACGGCCGGTCACCCGATGGGGGTGACCGGCCGTCGAGGTCGGACTCTCGGGGCCCGGGGCCCGGAGGCGTCAGGCCGCCTGCTGCCAGCTCACCGGCGAGTAGTAGGCCGGGCGGCGCTCCAGGCGCTGCCAGTTGGCGATCGGCTCGACCTGGGCGGCGGCCGCGGCCTGCTGCGCGACGGCGGCGCGGGCCATCAGGACGGCGGTCAGGGCGGCGAGCTCCTCGTCGGAGAGGCTGCCGCGGACGATGCGGACGAGGGGTTCGGCGGAAGCGGTCATGTCCTTGGTTTCTCCCCCGGTTGCTGTGGTGTGTGGTGTGCTCGGTACGGCCTGCTGCTGCGAACCGTGCCGCTGCTACATCGGCGGGTTGCCGTGCTTGCGGCTGGGCAGGTCGGCGTGCTTGGTACGGAGCATCGCCAGGGCGGAGGCGATCACCTGGCGGGTCTCCGCCGGGTCGATGACGTCGTCCACGAGGCCGCGCTCGGCCGCGTAGTACGGGTGCATCAGCTCGCTCTTGTATTCCTTGATCTTCTCGGCGCGCATGGCGTCGGGGTCGTCGGCGCCGTTGATCTCGCGGCGGAAGATGACGTTGGCGGCGCCCTCGGCGCCCATCACCGCGATCTCGTTGGTCGGCCAGGCGTAGGACAGGTCCGCACCGATGGAGCGGGAGTCCATGACGATGTAGGCGCCGCCGTAGGCCTTGCGCAGGATCAGCGAGATGCGCGGCACGGTGGCGTTGCAGTAGGCGTACAGCAGCTTGGCGCCGTGCCGGATGATGCCGCCGTGCTCCTGGTCGACGCCGGGCAGGAAGCCGGGCACGTCCAGCAGGGTGACCAGCGGGATGTTGAAGGCGTCGCACATCTGGACGAAGCGCGCGGCCTTCTCGCTGGCGTTGATGTCGAGCACGCCGGCCAGCGACTGCGGCTGGTTGGCGATGATGCCGGTGACGTGGCCGTCGACCCGGGCCAGCACGCAGAGCACGTTGGTGGCCCAGCGCTCGTGGACCTCCAGGAACTCGCCGTGGTCGACGATCTCCTCGATCACCTTGCGCATGTCGTACGGGCGGTTGCCGTCGACGGGCACCAGGTCCAGCAGGCTGTCGTTGCGGCGCTCGACCGGGTCCTCGCTGACCACCGACGGCGGCATCTCGCGGTTGTTCTGCGGCAGCAGCGACAGGAGGAAGCGGACCTCCTCGATGCAGGACTGCTCGTCGTCGTAGACGAAGTGCGAGACGCCCGAGACGCCGGCGTGCACGTCGGCGCCGCCCAGGCCGTTCTGGCTGATCTTCTCGCCGGTCACGGCCTGGACCACGTCGGGGCCGGTGATGAACATCTGCGAGGTCTCGCGGACCATGAAGACGAAGTCGGTCAGCGCGGGGGAGTACGCGGCGCCGCCGGCGCACGGGCCGAGCATCACCGAGATCTGCGGGATGACGCCGGAGGCCTTGGTGTTGCGCTGGAAGATGCCGCCGTAACCGGCCAGGGCGGTGACGCCCTCCTGGATGCGGGCGCCGGCGCCGTCGTTCAGCGAGACCAGCGGGGCACCGGCCGCGATGGCCATGTCCATGATCTTGTGGATCTTCTGCGCGTGGGCCTCGCCCAGGGCGCCGCCGAAGATCCGGAAGTCGTGCGCGTAGGTGAACACGGTGCGCCCGTGCACGGTGCCCCAGCCGACGACCACGCCGTCGGTGTGCGGCTTCTTGGCCTCCAGGCCGAAGCCCTGGGCGCGGTGCCGGCGCAGCGGCTCGACCTCGCGGAAGGAGCCCTCGTCCAGCAGCAGGTCGATGCGCTCGCGGGCGGTCAGCTTGCCCTTCGCGTGCTGGGCCTCGGTGGCCTTGTCGCTCGGGCCGCGGCGCACCTGCGCGCGGAGCTCGTGGAGCTCGGCGACCCGCCCCTTGGCATCGGCCGGGACCTCGGGGACCTCGCCGCCGACCGGCGCCTCATGCACAACCGTCATCTCGAACCACTCCAAGGGTGAGGGAACTGTCCGACAGCCAGCGTCTGCTGTACCCCCAGCTGCGAATCAACTTCTTCACTTATGACTGTACGAGGGGCCGTGCGCTGGTTTCGGCGTCGATTCCGTACAAGGTCGAGTTCGTTTAGCTGTCAGGCCTGTACAGAAGCGGTCGTCCCGAGGGCTGTGCGCTCGGTGGCCGTTCGAATACCGGGGGTTGTCGGGCAGATGATGGTCCGATGATCTGAGCATGAAGGAAAACGCAGGTCAGGACCGTCCTCCAGCAGTGTGGGGCGGCCGTCCGGAGTACCGCTCGAGGACGGCTGGACCGTGGCGCCGGGAACGGGGCGATCAAGGCCGGACGCTTCCCGGTCGTAGGGAAGCGCCAAAAAGGCCGCAGCCCACCCGTGGGTGCCCGGGTGGGCTGTCCGGGGGAGCGGCGGACCCGCTCCGATCAGCTCTTTCGCCCGTCCTCGGGCTCCTCGCCGCCGCGCAGCTCCTGCTCCCGGCGGCGCAGATCGGCCTCCCACCGCCGGAGCATGTCCTCGTGGTCCTTGTCGTCCTTCTGCAAGGACCCGCCCTTCGAGGGGGCGTCCTTCTTCTCGGGGCCGTTCTCGGCGGACCCGTTCCTCGCGGACCCGTTCCCGAGGGAGGCCAGGAACTCCGGGTCGTCGTCCGGGGCCACCGGCCGGCCGCGGCGCGGGGCGGCGGAACCGCTCCGGCCGTCCGCGTCCGTCCGTCCCGGTCCTCCGTCCGGCGCGCCCGTGCGCAGGAAGCCGCGCCGCTTCCCGGCCACCAGCCAGGCGATCGGGCCGAGCGGCGGGAAGAGCAGCACGATGATCAGCCAGATCGGCTTCGGCAGGTGCCGGACCTCTCCCTCGGGCGTGACCAGGCAGTCGATGAACGCCCACACCCACAGCGCGAGCGGAAGGACGATGGTCAGAAGAATCCTCAGCACGGCTGTGATCTCCCCCGCGAGGGCCGGAGCGGCGGGCGCCTCCCGGGGCCCTTGACGCAAGCCAGGCTATCGGGTGGCGGATACTGACTGGCATGGCATACGACGATCTCCGCTCGTTTCTCCGAGCCCTCGACCGCGAGGGCGACCTCAAGCGCATCAAGGCGGAGGTGGACCCCCACCTGGAGATCGGCGAGATCGTCGACCGCGTGCAGAAGGCCAAGGGCCCGGCGCTGTTGTTCGAGAACGTCAAGGGCTCGTCGATGCCGATCGCGATGAACGTCTTCGGCACCGAGCGGCGCCTCGCCAAGTCGCTCGGCCTCAAGGGCCCGGAGGACATCTCCGAGAAGATCGCCGGCCTGCTCAAGCCCGAACTGCCGCAGGGCTTCACCGGGTTCCGGGACGCCTTCGGCAAGCTCGCCTCGATGGCCCACGTCCCGCCCCGGAACGTGAAGTCCGGCGATGCCCCGGTCCAGGAGGTCGTGCTCACCGGCGACGACGTCAACCTGGACGAGCTGCCCGCGCTGTTCACCTGGCCGCTGGACGGCGGCTCCTTCTTCAACCTGGGCCTGACCCACACCAAGGACCCGGACTCCGGGGTCCGCAACCTCGGCCTCTACCGGCTCCAGCGGCACGACCGCCGCACCATCGGGATGCACTGGCAGATCCACAAGGACAGCCGCAACCACTACGCCGTCGCGGCCAAGCGCGGCGAGCGCCTCCCGGTGGCGATCGCCTTCGGCTGCCCGCCGGCCGTCACCTACGCGGCCACCGCACCGCTGCCCGGCGACATCGACGAGTACCTGTTCGCCGGCTTCGTCGCGGGCGAGCGGGTCCGGATGGTCGACTGCAAGACCGTCCCGCTGCAGGTCCCGGCCGACGCCGAGGTGGTCCTGGAGGGCTGGCTGGAGCCCGGCGAGATGCTCCCCGAGGGCCCGTTCGGCGACCACACCGGCTTCTACACCCCGCAGGAGCCGTTCCCGGCGCTGACGATCGACTGCGTGACCATGCGCCGCCGGCCGATCCTGCAGTCCATCGTGGTCGGCCGCCCGCCGACCGAGGACGGCCCGCTGGGCAAGTTCACCGAGCGGTTCTTCCTGCCGCTGCTGAAGATCATCATCCCGGACATCGTCGACTACGACCTGCCCGAGGCCGGCGGCTTCCACAACTGCGTGATCGTCTCGATCGACAAGAAGTACCCCAAGCACGCCCAGAAGACGATGCACGCGATCTGGGGCGCCCACATGATGTCGCTCACCAAGCTGATCATCGTGGTGGACTCCGACTGCGACGTCCACGACTACCAGGAAGTGGCCTGGCGGGCCTTCGGGAACGTCGACTACAGCCGCGACCTCACCGTGGTCGAGGGCCCGGTCGACCACCTCGACCACGCCTCCTACCAGCAGTTCTGGGGCGGCAAGGCGGGCATCGACGCGACCCGCAAGCTCCCCGAGGAGGGCTACACCCGGGACGGCGGCTGGCCGGAGATGGTCTCCTCGGACCCGGCCACGGCCGCACTGGTGACCCGTCGTTGGAAGGAGTACGGGCTGTGAGCACCGCCGCCGTCGAGACCCCGGGGCGCACCAAGGCCTTCCTGCGCCTGGTGATGATCGAGCACTCGGTCTTCGCCCTGCCCTTCGCCTACATCGCCGCGCTGACCGCCATGTTCCTGGCGGACAAGCGGGTGCACTGGGGCGAACTGTTCGTCGTCACCGTCTGCATGGTCGGCCTGCGCACCTTCGCGATGGCCGCCAACCGGATCATCGACCGCGAGATCGACGCCCGGAACCCGCGCACCGCCGGGCGCGAACTCGTCACCGGCGCCGTCTCGTTGAGGACCGCGTACGCCGGCTCGGCGGTCGCCCTGGTGGTCTTCCTCGGCGCGGCGGCCCTGCTCAACCCGCTCTGCCTGGCCCTCGCGCCGGTGGCCGTGGTGCCGATGGTCGTCTACCCGTACGGCAAGCGGTTCACCAACTTCCCGCAGGCGATCCTCGGCCTGGCCCAGGCGATGGGCCCGGTCGGCGCCTGGCTCGCGGTGACCGGCACCTGGTCCTGGGAGGCCGTGGTCCTCGGGGCCGCGGTCGGCATCTGGATCGGCGGCTTCGACCTGATCTACGCCTGCCAGGACGTCGAGTCCGACCGGGAGCACGGCGTCGGCTCGCCGCCGGCCCGCTTCGGCGTCCCGGCCGCCATCCGCGGCGCCCGGGTCTGCCACGTCCTGACCACCCTGCTGCTCGGCTGGTTCGCGGTGCTCACCGACGCCGGCCCCGCGTTCTGGGTCGGCCTGGCCGTCGTCGCGGGCGCCTTCGTCTACGAGCACACCATCGTGAAGCCGAACGACCTGTCGAGGCTCAACCGGGCCTTCTTCCAGACGAACAGCTTCGTCGGCATCTCGCTGTTCTTCTTCGCCCTGGTCGACCTGGTCATCCGCGGCCTCGGCATCTGACCCCCGCGGGCCCGGCCCCGGCCGGCCCGGGATCCTCTCCTGGAATAGATGTACATCTGTTACATTCGTGCCATGAGTGAGTCTGTCGTGGAATCCATGGCCGATGTGCGCAGCCACCTGGCGGACGTCATCGACCGGGCCCGTAGGGACGGCACCCCGACGATCATCACCCGGCGGGGGAAGCAGGAAGCCGTGGTGATCGACATCGACGAGTACCGGCGCCTGAGCCGACTGGCCGAGGAGGCCGAGGACGCCTGGCTCAGCGGGCTCGCGAAGGAGGCCGAGGCCGAGGGGCGCGAAGGGTCCGTCTCCCTGGAGGAGATGGCCGCGATGCTGCGCGCCCAGCAAGGGTGACCCGATGGGCCACGTGACACGCTTCACCCCCCAGGGGCAGCGCGACATGCTCAAGGTGCCGCGCCCCGACGCCCTGCGGATCATGTACCGCCTCACCGAGTTCCAGCGGGCGCTCGACAGCGGCGGCACGGAGCCCTTCGACATCAAGCCGCTCCAGGGTCATCCGGGGCACTGGCGCCTCCGGGTCGGCGACTACCGGGTCGTCTACACGATCGAGGACGGGCTGCTGGTCGTGTGGGTGGTGGCCGTGGGCAACCGGCGCGAGGTCTACCGCCGGTACTGAGACGTCTCGGCGGCCTTCGTCTCGACGGCCGCCAGGAAGTCGGCGGGTGCGCCGCCGGTGACGTGTTCCGGGCTGGGCAGGTACTCCCAGCTCCAGCTCACTCGTTCACCGCCGAGAACGCGGCCCGGTAGATCGCCGCGACGTCGGTGGCGTTCCGACGGCACTCCTCGACGCTCTCCGCGTGGTTGGCGAGGTAGTTCGCCCGGTGGTAGGCCCGTGCCGTGGCCGGGACCCGCTCGATCTCCACGACGGCCGCCCAGTGCGCGACGAACGCGCGGAGCGGGCTGATGCTTCCTGAGTCGATGGCGGCGGCCATGGCCCGGGTCTGTCCCTCCACCATCTCCGGCAGCCGGGCGGAGGCCACCACGGCGAGGGCGGCCTTGAGAGCGGCGGGCGACTTCTCGGGCCTGGGGATGAGTTCGGCTCCGTCCGGGACCGGCTGGCTCACGGGGCTCTCCTCTCGTCCCGTCCGAGCCTACTCGCCGCCGGTTCGCGGTAGCGCTCCGCGGCTCAGTTGTGGAGGAAGGCCTCCATCGCGGTCGCCAGTGCCACCGGCGCCTCGTACATCGGGTAGTGCCCGGTGCCGCCGAGCTCCTCCAACTCGGCGTTGGGGTAGTGCTCCAGCCAGGTGCCGCGCATCACGTCGGCGGTCAGCGCGAGGTCGTGCTCGCCGACGATGACCTTGACCGGGACGGGGTTCCCGCTGATCCGGGGCTCCAGGTCGGCCGTGGTCCAGTCCTGGACGTAGCCGTCGAAGGCCTCGACGGTCGACAGCCGCAGCGACTGGTCGACCATCCGGTCCAGCCAGACCCGGCCCGCCCGCTGCCCGGTGACCAGGTCGAGGATCGCGTACCGCTTCTCGCGGTCCTCGGCGGCGCCGTAGAACAGCGCCTCGCCCGCCTCGTCCAGCGGGTACGCCCCGGCCGGAACCGGCGACAGGCCGACCAGCTTGCGCACCCGCAGCGGGGCCTCGGCCAGGACCTGCTGGGCCGCCTTGCCGCCCATCGAGTGGCCGACCAGCGAGAAGCGGTCCCAGCCGAGCTGGTCGGCGAGGGCGAGCGCGTCGGCGGCGATCTCGGCGAGGGTGTAGGCGCCGGTCACGTCCTTGCGCTCGCCGTAGCCGCGGTAGTCGAGGAAGGCGTAGCTGAACGCCCTGCCGTCGAGGTAGTCCAGGAAGGGGCCCCAGCCCGCGCTGGTGCCGAACCAGTCGTGCAGGACGAGGACGGGGTGGGCGCCCGTACCGGTCAGGCGATGAGGGATCGTCATGCCGGGGGTCGTTCCCCGGAAACCGCCCGCCCGAACGGCCGGTCCGGGGCGGGCCGTTCGGGCCCGGGCTCGAGCGGCCGGCCGGGCGGAGGCTCAGGCGGACGGCCGGCGGGCGAAGGCTGGGGCGTGTTCGGGGCGCGGCCCGATGGCGAGCAGCCGGGACAGGCCGATCCGGACGGCGGGCACCCGGCGGGCGACCGCGGCGAAGGCGGTCGGCGGCCCGGAGCGCCGGCCGGTGAGCACCGGGACGAACATGATGCCGTGCAGGACCCGCTGGAGGCGCTGCATGACCACGGTCGGCCACCAGCGGCGCCGCTGGACCCGGGCCAGCGCGGCGACGGTCGGCCGGCCGCGGCGCAGCGGTTCGGCGAGCAGGGCGGCGGCCGCGACGGCGTCCTGGATGGCGAGGTTGATGCCGACGCCGCCGGCCGGGGACATCGCGTGGGCGGCGTCGCCGATCAGCAGCAGCCCGTCGACGTACCAGCGGTCCAGCCGGTTGAGCTTGACGTCGAGCAGGTGGAGCTCGTCCGTCCCGGCCAACTGGTCGACCCGGTCGGCGAACTGCGGCATGAGCCGGGCGATCCGGGCGCGGAAGCGCTCGATGCCCTCGGCGCGCAGCTCGGGGTCGAAGCCCTTGGACTTGAAGTAGGCGATCTGGAAGTAGTCGTCGCGGGTGAAGCTGAGGGCCAGCTCGCGCTCGCCGAAGCCGGGGGTGAGGCTGGGCGGCGCGGCCTGCTCGTGGGCGTGCCGGGGGAGCCGGAACCACCAGACGTCGAAGGGCACCGGGTACTCCTCGGGCACCAGGCCGGCCTCCCGGCGCAGGGTGGAGTGCCGGCCGTCGGCGGCGACGGTGAGGTCGGCGCGCAGCTCGCCCTCCTCGCCGTCCCGGGTGCGGTAGCGGACGCCGACCACCCGGCCGTGCTCCCGGAGCAGTCCGGTGGCCTCGGTGTTCATCCGCAGGGTGAAGGTGGGTTCCCGCTTCGCCTCCTCGACCAGGAAGTTGAGCAGGTCCCACTGCGGCATCATGGCGATGTAGTTGTACGGCGCGGGCAGCCGGTCGAAGGCGCTCAGCGCGACGTCCCCGACGCCGGGCACCGGTACCACCAGGTTGCCGAGCCGGCTCTGCGGCAGGGCGGCGAACTTCCGGCCGAGGCCCAGTTCGTCCATCAGGCGCACGGTGGACGCGTGGACGGTGTCGCCGCGGAAGTCCCGCAGGAAGTCGGCGTGCTTCTCCAGCACGGTCACCTCGACGCCCGCTCGGGCCAGCATCAGGCCCAGCACCATTCCGGCCGGTCCGCCCCCGGAGATGACGACGCTCATGGCTCTCTCCCCTTCGATCCCTTGCCGTTCCTGGGTGGAACTTGCCTATAGAGCGTCTCTGGAACCGTCTCAGGTGTCAAGTAGTACGATGTCTCACATGAACGAACTGGTGGCGGCCGCCCTGGCGGCCGCGAAGGCACGGGGGCGGGACGTCGCGGACGTCCCGCTGACGGCGATCGCCTCGGCGGCCGGAATGTCGCGCAGCACCCTGCTGCGCCGCCTCGGCGGCTCCCGGGCCCCGCTGGACGAGGCCGTCCGGCAGGCCGGCGTCGACCCGGGCGGACGGCCGCCGGTGCGGGAACGGGCGATCGAGGCGGCGGGCCGGCTGGTCGCCGAACGCGGCCTCGCCGGAGTGACCCTGGACGCCGTGGCCGACCGGGCCGACTGCTCACTGCCCAGCCTGCACACCGTCTTCGAGGGGCGGGACGGCCTGTTCACCGCCGTCTTCCTCCAGTACGGCCCGCTGCCGGACCTGGAGACACTGGCCGCGGACCCGCCGGAGAGCCTGGAGGAGACCGTCCGGGCGATCCACCACACCTTCGCCGCGGCCTTCGACCGCGAGCCGAGGGTCGTCCCGGCGGTCTTCGCCGACCTCTTCGGCCGCCCGGACGGCCCCGCCGCCCGGATGATGGAGGCCCACCTGCCGCGGATGTTCGACGGCCTCTCCCGCCTGCTGCTGCCGTACGTCGAGGCGGGGCGGCTGCGCCCGCTGCCGCTCCCGGTGCTGGCCCAGCTGATGCTCGGCCCGCTGCTCAACCACGTCCTGATGAGACCGGTGCTGGAGCCCGCGTTCGGCGCCGGACTGCCGTCGCCGGACGAGGTGCTGGACCTGTTCGTCGAGGCCTACCTGCGGGCGGTCGCCCTGCCCGGGCCGGGCCACCGGAACCCCTGAACCGACCCCGAGGAGAACCGTGATCGGCACCCTGCAGTGCCTGGTGCTCGACTGCCCGAGCCGAGCCCGGGGCTGAGGGGCGGCCGGAACGGCCGAGCCCCGGCCCCCGGACGGTGCCGGGAGCCGGGGCTCGGGTGCTTCTCGGAGCGGGGTCAGGCGTTGCGACGGCGACGCGCGAAGAAGAGGGCGCCGATGCCGCTGGCGAGCAGGCCGGCGGCGGCCGCGGCGGACGCCAGCATGCCGTCCGAGCCGGTGTGGGCGAGCGAGCCGCCGGCCAGCTGGGTGTCGGTCGTGGTGCCGGTGTCGGTGCCGGTGCTGTCGGCCGTGGTGCCGGTGCCGGTGCCGGTGGTGAGACCGGCCTTGACGGCGGTGCCGTTGCCCTTGTCGGCGCCCTTGCCCGCGTACTCCGCCGGGGTGGCGGTCAGGTCGAGGGAGAAGCCCTGGGTGCTGGCCCACGCGTCCGCGTACGGGCTGCCGGCCGGCTGCTCGCCGAGGATGACCGCCGGGGTGACGGAGACCCGGCCGATCGGGGCGTCGGCGGTGAAGGCCAGGCGCACGTGCTTGGTGAAGGACGACTTGGCCGCGAGGTTCTTGTCCGCGGTGAGGTGGTACACCACCGGACCGCCGGACTGGGGGCTCGGCTTGCCGGTGATGTCCGTCCAGCTGCCGTCGGCCTGCTGCACCTGGAGCTTGGTGTACCGGTCGACGACCACGACGGGGGAGAGGTTGTCGTAGTCCGAGGCGCTCTGGTTGTCCACGGTGAAGTCGAACTCGATCGGGGCGCCGCCGATCTCGGCGGTGCTCGGCGCGTTCTTGACCGCCAGGCCGAGGCCCTTCATCTCGACGTTCTTGGTGCTCTCGGACACGACCGTGTTCGCGCCGTCCACGATCGCGGAGTAGAGCGTGACGTCCCCGTGCGCGTTGGGCCAGTCGTTGTTGACCGGGGCGGAGAGGCGCAGCTGGAGGGTCTTGGTGGTACCGGCGGCGACCGACACGCCCGGGATCTCACCGCTGAAGTTGAAGGTCCTCTCGCCCTGGCTGAAGTTCAGCGTGACGGGCTTCCAGGTGCCGTCGGCGGCGCGGTAGTCGACGGCGAAGCGGCCCGCGCTGCGGGCGGCCGGGTTGCTGACGTTCAGCTTGAGCGTGTACGTGGCGTCGTTGCCGCCCGGGTTGGTGACGGTCTCGGTGAACTCGACCGGCTTGCCGGAGTTCCCGATGGACGACGGCTCCTGCACCGACAGGCTCGGGCCGGCGGTGAGGTTGATCGCGACGAACTGCGGGCCGCAGACGACGGGCGCGAACGCCCCGCCTTCGCCGAGCATGGCCCACGGGTGGATGTAGGTGGTGCCGATCGGGGCGTCGGCGGTGAAGGAGAGGCGGACGTGCCGGGTGAAGGAGGCACCGGGGGCGAGGGTCTTGTCCGCGGTGAGGCGGTAGAGGACCCGGCCGAACTGGTCGGGGGCCGCGGTGACGGTCTCCCAGCTGCCGTCCGCGTTCTGCACCTGGAGCTTGCTGCGCTTGTCGGCCTCGATGACCTTGGCGACGTCGGTGTAGCGCGCGGCGCTGGGGTTGGTCACCGTGACGTCGAACTCGACCGGGGCGCCGCCGGCGACGGCGGTGGTCGGGGCGTCCTTGACCTGCACCGTGATGGCCTTGGCCGTCACGTCCTTGGTGCTCTCGGCGAGAACGGTGTGCCCGGACTCGTCGAGGACGGTGGAGTCGAGCTTGATGGGCAGGTCGTGGCTGCCCCAGTTGTTGTTGATCGGGAGGCCGAGACGCAGCTGGACCGTCTTGGTGGCGCCGCCGGCGACGGTCAGAGCGGTCGGGATCCCGCCGGCGAAGTGGCCGCCGGAGTTGGTGAAGGCCAGGTCGACCGGCTTCCAGGCGCCGTCCGCGTCGCGGTAGTCCATGGTGAGCTGGGTGCGGGAGGCGGCCGCCGGGTTGCTCGCGTCGAACCACAGCTTGTAGGAGGCGTCGGTGGCGCCGGGGTTGGTGACGGTCTCGGTGAACTCGACCGGCTCCCCGCCGTTGCCGAAGGACGCGGGCGCGTTGACCGTCAGCGACGGCTTGCCGGCCTCGGTCGAGGTCTTCGGGGCGGTCGGCTCGGCGGAGGCGGAGGCGGTGGCGGCCGGGGCGTCGGCGGCGTAGGCGGCCGGGGCGGCGACCACGGCGCCGGTGGCGAGCAGCACGCCCAGGGTGGCGGCGGTGACGACGGCGGAGCGGGAACGGCGTGCACGCACGACGGACATTCTGAATACCCCCCAGGGTGTTTCACCGGCAGCTTTGCGCTGCTGGTCGATCAGTTCGGTACGGGTCGGACCTGAGGTCCGGGGTCGGTGTCCCCGGTGTCGCCTGCGGTCCGCTCCGGCGGGTTTCCCCGCCGCTCACTCACATAGACGTGCAAGGGTCGCGGGGGTTGCAGGTGAGTTCGAAACTTTTCGGGGAATCTTCGAGACCGCTCTGACCTGCGGTTATATCGGCGCTGGTGTCGGCATCGTGGCACCGTGACCAGGACTCAGTCCAGCACCAGCCGGTCGCCGAGCCGCAGCCGCCCGGGGGCGGCGACCTCGGCGAGGGCGTCGAGCCGGCCGTCGTGGGCGTGCACGATCGCCTTGAGGATCTCCGGCGCGTGCGGCAGGCCGGGCTGCGGGGCGCCGCTCATCGCGCAGCGCTCGCTGGCGGAGACGAAGGCGAGCCGGGCGCTGTCCGGTGCCCCGCCGTGGGCCTGCCGGCCGAGCCAGGCGTCCTCGACGAAGGGCGGGGTGCCCGGCGGGGTGCGCAGCACGATGTTGGGGCGGAACCGGCGTTCGTCGACCACGGCGAAGGGGACGGCCTCGCGGACCCAGTCCAGGGTGGCGGTGCTGAGCACGCTGACGGGCAGTCGGTCGAAGTGCGGGACGGCGTCCTCGCGGGCGAGTTCGACGTCCTCGCGCTGGAGGTAGGCGCGCAGGAAGGCGGTCGGGTGGTCGACCGGGCGGCCGAGCGGGTCGAACAGTTCGGGGCCGTCGATCCGGCGGCCGAGGCGGGCGGAGAGCCGGAGCAGCCCGTCCATCCGGCGGAAGCGGCGGGTGTTCTTGCCCGAGCCGAGCTTCCCGGAGGCGTCGCGGACGGCGTAGAGGCGGTCCCCGGCCAGGCCGCGCACGTCCACGTCGACGGAGTCGAGCCGCTCGCCGCCGGTGGACTTCACGGGGTAGCGCCAGAGTCGCTCGACCACTCCGATGATCTCAGCCATGGCCGGAAAGCCTAGTGGCGCCATCGGAGTTGGTCTAGACCAAGTGCGGCCCGGGTCGGGGCCGGTCAGCCCAGTCGCGCCACCGCCCGCACCGGGGCCCCGTCCGCGGCCACCAGGCGCAGCGGGAACAGCGACACCTCCACCGGCCGGCCGGCCTCCTGCGCCGCCAGCAGCGCCCGCAGGTCGGTCAGGTTCTCCGCGATCACCCCGCCGCCGTCCGCGCCCAGCAGCACCCGGTGGGCGGCCAGCGTCGGCTCCTCCACCGGGTCGGGCCCGTCGTGCTCGTCGGTGAGGTCGGCGAGCAGTGCGGCGACCGCCGGGTCCTCCGGCCCCGGGTCGGGGGTGGGGTCCACGCTCAGCGCGTCCACCCCGACCGTCCGCACCCCGGCGGCCACGATCGCCTCGGCGGCGGCCGCGGTCAGGCTGGGGTGGGCCAGGTAGGCGTCGGTGCCCCAGTGCCGGGCCCAGCCGGTGGCCAGCAGCAGGACGGTGCCCTCGGCGCAGCGCGCCAGCGCGGGCGCCAGCAGGTCGGGGGTGACGGCCGTCCGGGGCTCCAGCCCGCGCAGGTCGGCGACCACGGCCGGGCCGGTGAACCGCTCCAGCGGCAGCCCGTCCAGGGTCGGCCAGGTGACGTCCACGTGGTACGGCGCGTCCACGTGCGTCCCGGACTGCGAGCCGAGGTGCAGGGCCAGCACGTTCACCCCCGCCGTGGCGGTGGTGAGCGCGGGCGCCAGCAGGACGGCCGGGTCGCCGGGGTAGACCGGCATCGCGGTGGTCACCTGATGGGTGAGGTCGACGAGGGTCGCTGCCATGCGCCCATCCTCCCAGGGGGCGGGCCCGCGCGGGCCCGGTCCGCGGTGCCCGGGGCGGAGCCGCAGGTGGGGGCGGGACAGAATTGCCTCCATGGGAACTGCGAAGCGTCAGCCGTGGGTGGTCGGGGTCTCGGGAGCGTCGGGGACGCCGTACGCGGCCTCGGTGATCCGGGCGCTGCTCGCCGCCGGCGAGGCGGTGGACCTGATCGTCAGCCGGGCCGCCCGGCTCACCATCCTGGACGAGACCGGCATCTCCTTCCGGGACGCCCACTGGCGCGCCGACCTCGCCCGCTGGCTGGGCACGGACGAGGGCCTGGACGACGTCCGCTACTGGCCGGCCGGGGACTTCGCGGCCGGCCCGTCCAGCGGCTCGTACCCGGCCAAGGGGATGCTGGTGGTCCCCGCGACCACCGGCGCGGTGGCCGGGATCGCGCTCGGCCTGAGCAAGGACCTGCTCCAGCGGGTGGCCAGCGTCACCCTCAAGGAGCGCCGTCCGCTCGTCGTCTGCGTGCGCGAGGCACCACTCAACGGGGTGACGTTGAAGCACCTGGTGGAACTCGACGCGCAGGGCGCCGTCGTGCTCCCCGCCTCGCCCGGTTTCTACGCCGGCGGCTCCACCGTGCGCGAACTGGTGGATTTCGTGGCCGGCCGGGTGCTGGACGCCGTCGGCGTGCCGCACTCCCTGTACCTGCGCTGGGAGGGCGAGTTGGGCGCGGCCGCCCGCAAACCGGGCGACGGGGAGGCCGCTCGGGCTGAGGGGGAGTAAGGAGAGCGAGGGCGGGAGAGTATCTTCTCTGCGATATCCGGGTCGTTCAGCGCACGGCGCCTTTGAATCCGGATAATGATCTGTGGGTCTGGTGAGGTTCGGAAGGACGCGGACGGTATATGGACACGGTGGACAGACAGCTCATCCAGGCGCTCCGGGAGAACGGCCGTGCGTCCTACGCCGAGCTGGGCCGACTGGTCGGACTCTCCGGCCCGAGCGTCACGGACCGCATCAACCGCCTGGAGCAGGCCGGTGTGATCACCGGCTACCGGGCGACGGTCAACCCGGCCTCGCTCGGCTTCGGCGTCACGGCCCTGATCGGTCTCCAGTTGACCGACGCCGCCGACCACGAGGACGTCGCGTTCCGGCTGAAGGACCTCAACGAGGTCGAGGACTGCTGGTTCATCGCGGGTGACGACTCCTACATGCTCAAGGTCCGGGTGGCCGACGTGGCCGGCCTGGAGTCGGTGGTCAAGCGGATCTCGGGCACGAAGGGCGTGGCCCGCACCCGCACCACCGTCGTACTCTCCACGAAGTGGGAGAACCGGGTGAGCGAGCTCCCCCCCGAAGGAGAGTGACGGCATGGCACTGGTCGGTCTGGAGGAGCTGCACGCCGCCCGGGAGCGGATCGCCGGGGTCGCCGTGCGCACCCCGCTGGTCCCCGCCCCCTGGGCGTCCGAGGACGGGCGGCGGCTCTGGCTCAAGCCCGAGAACCTCCAGCCGACCGGGGCCTTCAAGACCCGCGGCGCCTACAACCGGCTGGCCGCGCTCACCCCGGACGAGCGCGCCCGCGGCGTGGTCGCCCAGTCCAGCGGCAACCACGCGCAGGCGGTGGCCTACGCGGCGCAGCTGCTCGGCCTCAAGGCCGTGATCGTGATGCCGGACACCTCGCCCGCCGTGAAGGTCGAGGCCACCCGCGCGTTCGGCGCCGAGGTGATCCTCGTCCCGCCGGGGGAGCGGGACACCCTGCCCGGCGAGCTGGCCGAGCGGTTCGGCTTCGTCTGGGTGCCGCCGTACGACGACCCGTTCATCATCGCGGGCCAGGGCACGGTGGGCCTGGAGATCGCCGAGGACGCCCCGACCGGGCTGGACACCGTGCTGGTGCCGGTCAGCGGCGGCGGCCTGATCAGCGGGACGGCCGCCGCGCTCAAGCTCACCCGCCCGGGCGTCCGGGTGATCGGGGTGGAGCCGGAGCTGGCCGCCGACGCCCAGGAGAGCCTGCGCTCCGGGCGCCGGGTGGAGTGGCCGGTCGCCGACACCTACCGGACGCTCGCGGACGGGCTGCGCACCCCCTCGGTGGGCGTGCTGCCGTACGAGCACCTCACCGCCTACGTCGACGACATCGTCACCGTCACGGAGGACGAGATCCGCGCCACCGTCGCCCTGCTGGCCCGCCGCGGCCGGCTGGTCGCCGAGCCCTCCGGCGCGGTCGCCCCGGCCGCCTACTTCCACCGCGCCGCCGAGACCGGGGGCCGGACGGTGGCCGCCGTGGTCAGCGGCGGCAACATCGACCCGGGTCTGCTCGCCGAGCTGCTCAGCGCCTAGGGCCCGTCTTCAAACTCCCGTCGTCCACCCGGAGGGCGGGCGGGGCGGCGTTGGGGTGCGTGCATCGCAAGGCGGAGGAGGGAGCCACTGCGGAGCATTGGCGACCGACGACAACGCGGCGAGGT
>NZ_JBHZCY010000104.1:0-32579 GCF_042786665.1 Kitasatospora sp. NPDC059146
GTCATGAAGGAGAAGAACGGCAGCAGCACCTGCCCGGTGACGTACATGTGGTGCGCCCACACCGTGACCGAGAGCCCGGCGATCGCGATGGTGGCCGCGATCAGGCCGGAGTAGCCGAACATCGGCTTGCGGCTGAACACCGGGATGACCTCGGAGACGATCCCGAAGAAGGGCAGCGCCAGGATGTACACCTCGGGATGCCCGAAGAACCAGAACAGGTGCTGCCACAGCATCGCCCCGCCGTTGGTTGGGTCGAAGACGTGCGAGCCGAACTTGCGGTCGCACTCCAGCGCGAGCAGTGCGGCGGCCAGCACCGGGAAGACCAGCAGCACCAGCACCGAGGTGAGCAGCACGTTCCAGCAGAAGATCGACATCCGGAACATGGTCAGGCCGGGCGCGCGCATGCAGATGATCGTGGTGATGAAGTTGACGGCACCGAAGATGCTGCCGAAGCCGGACAGCGTCACGCCCATGATCCACATGTCCGAGCCGACGCCCGGCGAGTGGACGGCGTCGGAGAGCGGCGCGTAGAGGAACCAGCCGAAGTCGGCGGCCCCCTGCGGGGTGGCGAAGCCCGCGGCGGCGATCAGCGAGCCGAACATGAACAGCCAGTAGGAGAGCATGTTCAGGCGCGGGAACGCCACGTCGGGGGCGCCGAGTTGCAGCGGCATGATCCAGTTCGCGAAGCCGGTGAACAGCGGCATCGCGAACAGCAGCAGCATCACCGAGCCGTGCATGGTGAAGGCCTGGTTGAACTGCTCGTTGGAGAGGATCTGCGTTCCGGGCCGGGCGAGTTCGGCGCGCATGACCAGCGCGAGGATGCCGCCGATCAGGAAGAACGCGAACGAGGACACCAGGTACATGGTGCCGATCGTCTTGTGGTCGGTGGTGGTCAGCAGCCTGACCACGGCCGAGCCGGGTCGGCGGGGCCGAACCGGCCCTGCCGACAGGGGCGTTGGCGGTGGGGTCGGGTCGCCCTGTGCCTGGGTGGCGCTCAAGGACGCGCTCCTTCGGAACGTCGTGCGAATGGATGGCGATCCATGATCCGAACGCACGCCCCGTGCACCCCAGGGCCGTTGGGCCCGCCCGCCCGGGGCCGCTGGGCCCGAGTTCCCGGCCGTGGCCGGGACCTCCCGACCGGGACCGGCCCGAGACCCGGGCGGGACCCGGGCGGATTCAGCCCCTCAGCCCCTCAGCCCCTCAGCCCCTCAGCCGGGCGAGCTGTCCGCGCTCCAGCGCCGCGTACACCGTGCCGTCCGGGTCGACGGCGATCCCGTGCGGCTCGGCGCCCCGGCCGGGGATGGCGTGGCCGTCCAGCCGCCCGTCGGGGGTGAGCACGCCGATCCGGCCGGCGGCCCACTCGGTGAACCAGAGCCGCCCGTCCGGGCCGGCGGTGATCGCGTGCGGCCTGGCGCCCCGGTCGGCCAGCGGGTACTCCGTCACCTCCCCGTCCACGGTGATCCGCCCGACCAGTCCGCCGCCGATCCCGACGTACCAGAGCGCGCCGTCCGCGCCGGCGGTGATCCCGACCGGCGCGGTGCCCGCAGTGGGCAGCCGGTGGACGGTCACGTCGCCGTCGGTGCTCACCCGGGCGATCGCGTCGGCCTGGTTGAGCGCGCACCACAGCGCGCCGTCCGGCCCGGCGGTGATGTGCGCCGGCATCGCCCCCTCCACGGGCAGCGGGTACTCCGTCACCTCCCCGTCCACGGTGATCCGTCCGACCACGTCGGCGTTCACCTCGGTGAACCAGAGCGCCCCGTCCGGCCCGGTGACGATCCCGCCCGGCCCGACGCCGATCGCCGACAGCGCGAAGGAGGAGACCTCGCCGTCCACCGTGATCCGGCCGATCCGGCCGACGTTCATCTCGGCGTACCAGAGCGCGCCGTCCGGGCCGGCGGTGATCACCGACGGCGCGCAGCGCGGCGCGCCGAGCCCGAACCGTCGCACCGAGCCGTCCGGCGCCAGCCGCCCGATCTCCCCGGCGCGGATGAGCGTGAACCACACCCCGCCGTCGGGCCCCACCGTGATCCCGTACGGCCCGTCCCCCGCCTCGGCCACATCGATCAGTTCCACCCGCGCCCCTCTCAAACTATCGCGACCCTTGTCGCGTTAGCGATGCTCGCACGCCCGTCCCGCCCCGGGCAACCGATTTCACCCCGGATCGCTGCCCAGCCCCCGCAGCACCGAGATCACGCCCATCCCCGCCGCGCAGACCGGCACCGCCAGCAGGGCGCCGAGGATGCCCGCGATGCCGGAGCCGGCCACCACGGCGACCATGATGGTCGCCGGGTGCAGCTCGACCGTCCGGCTCTGGATGATCGGCTGGAGGATGTTGCCCTCGATCATCTGCACCGTCAGCACCACCCCGAGCGCCCACAGCGCCGTGCCCAGGCCGCCGTCGGCGAGGGCCACCAGCACCGCGACGGTGCCGGACAGGAAGGCGCCCACGAAGGGGATGTACGCCCCCATGAAGACCAGCGCGCCCAGGCCCGGGGCGCCGGGGACGCCCAGGGCGAGCAGGCCGACGGTGATGAAGCCCGCGTCGATCAGGGCGATCAGGGTGGTGCCGCGCATGAAGCCGGCCATCGCCTCGAAGGCCCGCTCGGCGCAGGCCACCACCGTCTCGGCGCCGCGGCCGGGCAGGTGGGCGCGGATGCTGTCGCCGGTGCGGTGGCCGTCCCGCAGGAAGAAGAACACCAGGGCCAGGGCCAGCACCGCGCCGGTGATCAACTGGGTGAGCAGGCCGAGGCCGGACAGCACGCCGTTGGTCAGCGTCGAGACCAGCGAGTTGGTCTCCCCCTTGGCGTTGGCCAGCGCGTGCTCGACCTTCGCCCCGAACGGCCCCAGCCACTCGGCCAGTCGGCGGCCCGCCGCCGGGAGCGAGCCGGCGATCTGCGGGGCGCTGTGCACCAGGGAGTTGACCAGCAGGACGATCACCCCGGCCACCGCCGCGACCAGCAGCACGCAGGTCAGCCCGGCCGCCAGGCCCCGGCTGACGCCCCGCCGGACCATCCAGGGCACCACCGGGTACAGCAGCGAGGCCCCCAGCAGCGCCAGGACGAACGGCACGGTCGCGGCCCGCAGCTCGACCAGCGCGAACACCACCAGCGAGCCCACGGTGATCAGCAGGATCACCGCCACCGACCAGGCGGCCGCCTGCCGCACGGCGGGCGGCAGCATCAGGTACGGCCTGCGGTGGTCGGGCGGGTCACCGGACGGCCCAGCGGACGGACCAGCGGGCGGGCCACCGGACGGGCGCTCCACGGACACGGCCACCTCCGCCGGGATCGTCATCGGGTCCGGCGGCGACGAGTCCGGACCCGACCCAGCTCAGCAGAGAATCTGACGATCCGCCCGTTCTACGCCCCGCCGACCGCCTCGATCCGCACCGCTCCACGCGGGCCACCGCCCGCGCCCGCGAAGGCCAGCACCCGCTCCGCCTCGGCCTCCGCCGCCGCGCGGTCCGCCCGCGCCAGCCGGACGAACGGCTCGACGACCACGCCCTCCGCCGGCCCCGCGTACCGCCACGTCCCGGCGACCAGCCCGTCCACCAGCAGGGTGCCGAGCACCAGGCCGTTCCGGGTCATCACCCGGTCCTTGTACCGCTCCGGCAGCACCCGGCTCCGGTCGGCGTGCGAGAGCAGCAGGTTGTCGAAGGGCGCGACCAGCCGCACCGGCGCCGGGACGTCCGGGTCCGGCCGGGGCGCCCCGGGCAGGTCGTACAGCACCCGGTCCCGCTCGTCCCGGAAGGTGAGCAGCTGCGGCGCGAGCCGCCGCAGCACCGGGCCGAGGCCGCCGAGGCCGGACCACTTCCGCAGGTCCGCCGCGCTCGCCGGGCCGAAGGCGGCCAGGTAGCGCAGCACCAGCCCGTCCAGCCGGTCCGGCTCATCCCGCGACGGCGACGGCACCGGGTCCAGCGGGCGGCCGAGCCAGGCCTCGGCAGTGGTGTGGGCGGCCGGGCCGCTGCGCCCCCACAGCCCGCGCGGCGGCACCTGGACCAGCGGCAGCAGGCAGCGCGCGGCCTGGGCCAGCGCGGCCGGGTCGCGGTCCGGGCGGGTGGCGGCCAGCAGCGTGCCGAGCTGCTGGAAGGTGCGCGGCTCCCGCTCGACCAGCGTGCGGGCCTCGGCGGCGAGCGCGGCCCGGTCGAGCCCGGCGAGCCGTCGGCCGTAGGTGGTCTGCAGCGCCTGGTCGAGGACGGCCTGGAGCAGCGGGCGCAGGGTCAGGCAGTCCTGGGCGGTGACCAGGTGGATGGTGCCGCGCTGGAGCGCGATCCGGACGGCGGCCCGCCGGTCGAGCAGGTCGCTCAGCCCGTCCGGGGTGAAGCCGTCGAGCCGGGAGAGCAGCCCGAGGTAGGGCGGCTGCGGTACGGCCTGGGCCTGGAGTCCGACGAGGTGGTGGACGACCTCGGCGGGTGTCCGGTCGGTGCGGGCGAGCAGGTGCTGGCGGGCCAGCAGGGCGCGGCCCAGGGCCCGGGGGCCGAGCACCCGGGGGCCGGGCACCGTCACCGGCGGCCGTCCAGGACCGAGCGCAGTACGGAGATCCGGTTGGTGGTGATGGAGGCGGCCCCGGTGTCGCGCAGTCGGCGCATGGTGCGGCGCAGGTCGGCGGTCCAGGTGGAGACGGCGAGCCCCTCGTCGGCGGCGGCCCGGACGAAGTCGGGGGTGACCAGGCCGAACGGCGGGTTGAGGAAACGCGGGCGCAGGTCGCGCAGCAGCGCGGGGGCGGGCATCCGCGGCTGCTTCCAGGTGAGCGCGATCTCGGCGTCGGGGCTGAGTGCGCGGACGGCGAGCATCGCGGTGGCGGGCCCGCAGAAGGCGACCAGGTCCTCGGCGCCCTGTCCGGTGACGACGGACCAGGTGGCGGCGGCCGGGCCGGGCTCGTCGAGGTCGATGAGCAGCCGGGGGCCGTCGGCCGCGGCGACGGCCTTGATCGCCTCGGCGAGGGTGGGGACGGCCAGGTCGCCCTGGCGCAGCTCGGCGAGCTGCTCGGTGGTGACCCGGCCGATCGAGCGCGGGTCGCCCCAGAGGCGTTCGAGGGTGGTGTCGTGCAGCAGCACGGGCACCCGGTCGCGGGTGAGCTGGACGTCCACCTCGACGGCGTCGGCGCCGGCGGCGAGCGCGGACTCCACCGAGGGCAGGGTGTTCTCGCGGTGGCGGTACGGGTCGCCGCGGTGGGCGACGGCGAGGACCGAGCGGCGGTCGGCGGGGGCGGGAACGGCGGCGGCGGAGGCGGAGGCGGCGGGGATGCTCATCGGATCTTTCCAGAAAGCCAGGGGGTGAGGTCGTGGACGCCGAGGGCCTCGCGGTAGCCGGACTCCCCGGGGACGGTGACGATCAGCGTGCTGGACGGCGGGAAGGTGCGGACCTTGACGTGCACCAGGCCGGACCAGACCGAGTTCAGGAAGGCCGGGACGCTGTCGCGCGGGACGTCGAAGGCGATGCCCTCCACGGTGACGGCGGCCTCGTCGTGGGTGAACAGCCGGACGGCGGTGTGCGGGCTGCCGTCGAACTCCAGCAGGGCCTCGTGCGGGATGGCGCCCGGTTCGTCGTCCTGGCCGACCAGCCCGGCGAAGGTCCGGTCGCTGCCGATGTCGTGCTGGGCGCGGACGGTGCGGCCGTGGCGGGCGGCGACCGCCTCGATCGCCAGGACGGCGGCCTGGGTGGTCGGCAGGTTCGGGTGGTTCATCCGGGCCTCTCGTTCAGCAGACCGGCACTAGCGCCGTTCGATCATCACATTGGTCGACTTGATGACGGCAGTCGCGGGTGCGCCCGGGACCAGGTTCAGCTCCTCCGCCGCGTCCCGGCTGATCAGCGACACCACCCGGAACGGCCCGGCCTGCACCTCCACCTGGGCGGCCACGTCGCCGAGCCGCACCTCGGTGACGATCCCGGGGAAGCGGTTGCGCGCCGAGGAGGGGCGCCCCTCGGCCTCGGCGTTCTCCGGCCGGGCCAGCTCCCGCGCGAAGGCGGCGAGTTCGGCGCCGGGGATGATCCGGTGCCCGTGCTCGTCCCGCACCGCGGCGACCCTCCCGGCGTCCACCCAACGCCGCATGGTGTCCGCGCTGACACCGAGCAGCGCGGCCGCCTCGCCGATCCGGTACGGGTTGACCGGCACCTCGGGCTGGCCCATGTACGACTCCTGACGGTGGTTCGAGCTACGGGGTACGCGCCCCCCGGCGGGTTTCGCGCCCCCCGGCGGCCATCCTGCCGTACCGGGGACGCGGACGGAAAACAGGCCCAGGAAGTGTCTTGTGGATCAGCGCGGTCCCGGCCTGATCCACAGGACACCCCCTACAGCTCGCCGAAGAGGTCCCGCCGTACGGCGTCCCCGGCGGTGAGCACCGCCCCGGCGAGGACGGCGCCGCCGCCCGCCGTACCGGCCCGCACCTCGGTGCGCAGCGGGGAGAGCCGGGCGAGGCAGCGCTCCACCCGGCGGGCCAGTTCGGCGCCGCCGGCCCGGCCGATCTCGCCGCCGAGCACCACGCAGCCGGGGTCGAGCACCACGCAGACGCTGGCCGCGCCGAGCGCGATCCGTTCGGCCAGCTCGTCCAGGAAGGCCGCACCCGCGTCCCCGCCGGCCAGGGCGGCGCGCACGACGGCTTCGGCGGCGGCCGCGTCGTCGGCCGGGCCGACGGGCAGCCCGTGGGCGCGGGCCAGCGCGCACAGGGCGGCGCTGCCGACCAGGCCGTGGAAGCCGCCCTCGCAGCTGTCGGCGCTGGGCAGTCCGGTGGCGCCGGGGACGGGCAGGAAGCAGATCTCGCCGGTGCCGCCGGAGAAGCCGCGGCGCAGCCGCCCGTCGAGGATGACGGCGGCGCCGACGCTGTGGCCGAGCCACATCAGCACGAAGGTGTCGCGGTCGCGGGCGGCGCCGACCCGGTACTCGGCCCGGCCGGCCAGGTTGACCTCGTTCTCCAGGATCACCTCGGTGTCGGGCAACTCCCGCAGCGCGGCGAGGAGTTCGGCATGCCAGCGGGGGAGCTGGCCGGTGCTGTGCAGCCGGCCGGTGGCGGGGTCGACCAGGCCGGGGGCGCCGACGGCGACGGTGTGCAGCCGCTCGACGCCGGCGCCGCGCGCGGTCTCCCGCAGGGTGCGGACGATCGCCGCGGCGGTGTCCTGGGGCCCGTCGGCCTCGACGGGGATCTCGGCGGTGCCGAGGGTGCGCCCGGCGAGGTCGGCGACGACCAGGCTGACGCCGCCCTCGCGGACGTCGAAGGCGGCGATGTGGGCGCGGGAGGCGACCAGCGCGTAGAGCCTCGCATTGGGGCCGCGCCGCTGTTCGCCGCGTTCGCCGACGACGGCGACCAGGCCGGTGCGCTGGAGGCGGTCGAGCAGGTCGGCGACGGTCGGCCGGGAGAGGCCGGTGAGGTCGCGCAGCTCGGTCGCGGTCAGGGGGCCCTGTTCGAGCAGGAGGTTGAGCGCCAGCCGGTCGTTGATGGCCCGGGCGGTGCTCGGCGTGGCCGTACGCACGGTGGTCATGGCGGATCATCCTTCCAGAGTGTTTCTATCAGGGTCCCTTCCTGATAGTTTATCGACCACCAGGACCGGGAGGGAACCGCAGCATGACCGCCACCAGTCTCGAACCACTCTCCGAACCACGCCGCGCCCGCCGGAGCATCGCGCTGGTCTTCGGCGTGCACGGCGCCGTCGGCGGCACCTTCGTCACCCGCATCCCGTGGATCCAGGACCGCCTGGACCTCTCCCCCGGGCAGCTCGGCCTCGCCCTGGTGATGCCCGCCATCGGCTCCTCCCTCGCGATGCCGCTGGCCGGGCGCGTCGTCCACCGCTACGGCGGCCGGGCGGCGGTCCGCGGACTGCTCTCGCTCTGGTGCCTGGCCCTCACCCTGCCCGCGCTCGCCCCCTCGCTGCCCGCCCTGTGCGCGGTACTGCTGGTGTACGGCGCCACGGCCGGCACGGCGGACGTCGCGATGAACGCCCAGGGCGTGGAGATCGAGCAGCGCCTCGGCCGTTCGGTCATGTCCGGACTGCACGGGATGTGGAGCGCGGGCGGCCTGGTGGCCTCCGGCTTCGGCATCCTGGCCGCCCACCTCGCCCTGGACGCCCGGCTCCAGCTGGCCGTCACCGCCCTCGTGCTGCTCGCCCTCGCCCAGCCGGTCTGCCGCGGACTGCCCGACCTCCGCTCCCCCGCGGATTCCGAGGCCCCGCCGCGCTTCGCCCTGCCGCCGCGCAGCTCGCTGGTGATCGGCCTGGTCGGCTTCTGCGCGGTGTTCGGCGAGGGCGCCTCGATGGACTGGAGCGGCGTCTACCTCAAGGACGTCACCGGCGCCTCGGCCACCGTGGCCGCCGCCTCGTACACCGCCTTCGCGTTCACCATGGCGGTCAGCCGCCTGGCCGGCGACGCGGTGGTCCGCCGCCTCGGCGCCGTCCGCACCAGCCGCCTGAGCGGGGCCGTCGCCACCCTGGGCGGCGTCCTGGTGGTGGCCGCCGACACCCCGGCGCTGGCCGTCCCGGGCTTCGCCCTGATCGGCATCGGCGTCGCGGTGATCGTCCCGCTGGCCTTCGCGGCCGCCGGCCGGATCGGCAGCAACCCCAGCCAGGCCATCGCGGGCGTCGCCACCGTCACCTACACCTCCGGCCTGATCGCCCCCGCCGTCATCGGCGCCCTCGCCCAGGCCACCTCCCTGACCGTCTCCTTCGGCCTGGTCACCCTGCTCGCCCTCGCCCTCCTGCTGAGCGCCGGCGCCCTGCGCCGGGCCGAACCGAACTCCGCCGGGGAGAACGTGACCGGGCTGCCGCCGGAGAACGCCTCCGGAAAGAACCTCTCGACGATCTGACGGGGATTCCCGCGCCGGGCGCGACGGCCCGGACGCCGCGCCGCCACCCCACCGACCCGCTCCCCGGGGCGAAATCCCTTTGCCCGGGCGGGCGTTGCGGGCCGACACTGGGGCCGTGCTCGGATTCGTCAGAACTGACAACGAAGCCCTGGTCGCCTGCCTGGGCGACCCACAACGCACCGTGGCCGCGTACCGGGAACTGCTCCGGCGCGGGGCGGACGCGCTCGAAGCCATCCGGGCCGGCCTGGCCGACGACCGCGCGGCCGTCCGGGAGGGCTGCTGCCGGCTCCTGGACCACCTCGTCGACACCGACTCCATGGGCCGGCTGATCACCATGGCCGACGACCCGGACCCCGAGGTCAGGATCGCCGCGTTCCACGCCCTGGCCTGCGACCGCTGCAAGGACGACGCCTGCGCACCGGGCGCGGACCTGGTCCTCGAACCCGCCCTCCGCCACCTCGCCGACGACCCGGACCCCCGGGTCCGGTCGCGGGCCGCCGAGCTGGTCGGCAAGTTCGTCCACACCGACGCCCGCGCCGCCGACGCCCTGACGGCCGCCCGCACCGGGGACCGCAGCCCGGCCGTCCGGAAGAAGGCGGGGTGGTACGCCCCGGGCGGGCCGATCCACCAGCGGACCGCCCCGCGCACCCCGGACCGGCCCGTGGCGGGGACCGGCTAGGCTCGGCCCGTGCCCGCAGCCCTGACCACGCCCGCCGACTCCGCCGCTCCGGCCGCTCCCGCCGAAGCGGTCGAACCCGCCGAGGCCACAGGGGCCGCGGGGACCACCGAGCGGGCCCCGGGCCGCTCGCCCTGGTGGCGGTTCGGCCTGCTGGTGGTCCTGCTGGGGGCGTGCGCCGGGTCGCTGCTGCTGTGGAGCCCGACGGACCTGCTCTCCGGCGGCCTGGCGGACCGGCTGCCCGGCTACTGGTTCGCCCCGCTGTTCGCCCTGGTCTACGCCGTCGGCACGCTCGCCTTCGTCCCGCGCCCCGCGCTGAACGCCGTGGCCGGCCTGCTGCTCGGCATCCAGCAGGGCGTGCTGCTCGCCGTCCTCGGCACCACCCTGGGCGCGGCCCTGGCCTTCGGCCTCGGCCGGGGCCTGGGCCGGGAGGCACTCAGGCCGTACCTGCGCGGCAAGGTGCTGGGCGCCCTCGACCAGCGCTTCACCGACCAGGGCTTCCGCAGCGTCCTGGTGCTGCGGCTGCTCCCCGGCCTGCCCTTCCAGGCCGGGAACTACGGCGCCGCCTTCTCCGGGGTCCGCTTCCTCCCCTTCCTGCTCGCCACCGCGATCGGCGTGGTCCCGACCACCGCCGTCTACGTGACGGCCGCCGCCAGCGCGGACCAGCCCGGCTCGGCGGCCTTCCTGGTCTCGGCCGGGGTGATCGCCCTGTTGGTGCTCGGCAGCCTGGTCGGCGCCTGGCGGGCCTACGCCGCCCGCCGTCGTCCGCGTACCGACTGACCCCTTCTCCGGTAAACCATGAGATTTACAACATGACGGAGCGTCACCGCCCACGGCGAGCCCGCTTCGCTCCGTAGTTAGTGCACGGACACATGTCCGTTTTGCTCACCCTTGCCCCACTGTGAACCCTGTTGATCTCGCCGAATTGCCCGTGCCATTCTCGACCGGCCGGGGGGCGATGCCTTTCGGCTGTTCATGCACGAACGGAAAGGCAGCAATTCATGAAGTCGAAGAAGTCGAAGGCCGTCTCCCTGCTCATCGGCGGGGCCGCCATGGCCATCCCGCTGCTGGGCGTCAACACCGTCAACGCCCCGCAGGCGAGCGCGATGACCTTCGACCCCAACGCCTGCCTGGACCTCTCCCAGGTCCAGAAGTGCGAGAACGGCACCCTGTGGGGATTCGTCCGCCCGCAGGGGCCGACCCAGGACCCGTGCGGAATGCCGTGGCGAGCCGTGAAGGTCGGCAACTGCTAGGAGCCGATCCCGGCGCGCGGATCATCGTTCCGTGCACGAATTCCGGAATACGACCGGGCGCCCGGTGAGCCGCGGGCGGGGAGCGCCCCCGCCCGCGGTGCCCGGTCGGTCCTCCCGGTCAGTCGTCCTGGTCCTCGCCCTGGTCGTCGCCGTCGTCCGACCGGCTGCCGGTCGGCCGGGCGAAGGCCTGGGAGCCCTCGGCCGCCGGGGCGTCGGTGCCGGCGACCAGGTTGCCGCTGGTCGATTCGAACACCAGGGTGTTCCCGGCCGCGGACACGAACGGGGCGTTGGAGGAGCCGTTGCCGGCCGAGCCGTCCGGCGCGGTGGTGACCCGCTCGGTGCGGCCGGTGCGCAGGTCCTGGCGGTAGACGTCCCAGCCCGGGTGCTGGGGGCCCGGCACCAGGTTGTCGGCGGCGGAGTCGAAGTAGAGCCACCGGTTGTCGGCGGTGATCGAGCCGTGCCCGGAGGAGCCGACCGAGGTGGTCCCCGGCAGGCCGCCGCTCACCTTCCGCACGGCGCCCGTCCGCAGGTCCCGGACGTGCAGCACGGTGTGGTAGCGGTGGCCGCCGGTGGAGCCGCCCGGCTCGGGCAGGGAGTAGACGGCGTACCGGCCGTCCGGGCTGACGGTGGCGTCGAAGTCCGCGTCGGCGACCTTGCCGTCGACGTCGTAGCTGGCGGGCGTGAGCTTCCCGGAGGCCGCGTTCCAGGTGTAGTAGACGGCGCTGGTCGGCCGGGCCAGGGACAGCTCCGGCGCCGCGGCGCGGGCGGTGGGGGCGGTGGGGGCCGCCGGGGCGGGGGTCGGCCCGGTCGGCAGCAGCTCGGAGAGCGAGCCGAAGCCGATGGTGCGCCCGTTCGCGCTGATGGTCGGGCGGAAGGAGGTGCTCTCGCCCGGCTTGCCGGCCGTGTCCCGGGAGATCAGCCGGGTGGTGTGGGTCCGGCGGTCGGTGAGGTAGACGTTGATCTTCCAGGTGTACGGCCTGGCCAGCGAGGGCGCGGCCCCGGGTGCGGCCCCGGCACCGGCTCCGGGCGCGGGGTCCACCACGGTCGGGTCGAGGTCCGTCCGGGAGGACACGTAGACCACGTACCGGCCGTCGGCGCTGATCTGCGGCGCGTAGGAGGCGTGGAACTGGTCGGTGTCGGTGGCCGTGAGCCCGCCGCTGACCAGCTCGGTGCGGCCGGTCCTGCGGTCCCGGAGGTACACCTCGGTGCGGCCCTTGACCTGCATGCCGGGCACCACGTTGTCGGCGTTGCTCTCGAAGGCGACGTAGCGGCCGTCGGCGTTGATCGCGGCCTGGTCGGTCCAGCCGTTCAGCGCCTCGCCCGAGTCGGAGAGGTTGACCCGCTCGGTGCGGCCGGTGCGCAGGTCCCGCAGATAGGCGTCGCGCCCGCCCACGGTGGGCTGGGGCACCAGGTTCTTGGCCCAGGAGGTGAACAGGGCGTAGCGGCCGTCCGCGCTGACCCCCTGGCTCCAGGACTGGTCGTCGGGGGCGGCGCCGTTCACCCCGGTGCTGATCCGGACGGTGCCGCGCAGCGCCGGGTCGGCCTGGGCGGGGGCGGCGGTGACGGCGAGTGCGACGGCGGCGGCCAGCACGCTGCCGGCGCCCAGCAGCCGGCGGTCGCGGGTGCCCCGGGTGGTACGTGTGGTCCGGGTGGTACGTGTCATGAGCTCAGTCCCCTCTGCTCGCCCGGCCGGGCTCCCTCCCGGCGGCGGGCTCTCGACCGAGCCAATCGGTCGGGAGGCCCGGCGGTCAACGGCCCGGGGTGATCTCGGCGGAAAATCCACCAACGAGCCCGTGCCGCAGGACAGAAGGCCAACACCCGCCGGCCGCCGCCGTCGCCCTCCCCCACCCACCGACCCACCCGCCGGGCGACAATTCGGTCGCACCGGCGGGCCGTCGGCGGCCAGGATGTCCGGCATGACCGAACTCACCCCGCGGGTCGACCCGCCGATGGCCGCCGACGAGGCCGCCATGCTCACCTCCTGGCTCGACTACCACCGCAGCACGCTCGCCCTGAAATGCGCGGGCCTGACCGACGACCAGCTGCGGCTGCGCTCCGTCCCGCCGTCCACGCTCTCGCTGCTCGGCCTGGTCCGGCACATGGCCGAGGTGGAACGGCACTGGTTCCAGGGCGTGCTGCTGGGCGCGGAGGTCGCCACCGGTCACTACTGGACCGAGGCGGATCCGGACGGCGACTTCGACAACGTGGCCACCGCCGACGTCGCGGCGGACTTCGCCACCTGGCGCGCCGAGATCGAGGCCGCCCGCCGGGCGTCGGCCGGTCTGCCGCTGGACACCGTCGGCAAGCGGCCGCGCCACGACCAGGAGGTGACGCTCCGCTGGATCCTGGTCCACATGATCGAGGAGTACGCGCGACACAACGGTCACGCGGATTTGCTGCGCGAACTGGTGGACGGTTCGACCGGCGAGTGAAATCGTTTCCGCATTGTTGACAGAAGGTCAATTGCGCGGTGACCGCTACCGATATGGTCTACGCGCGCAACCGTACGGAGCTGCGCCGCGTCGCTCTCTTTGCCCGGGTCCGCCCGGGTTTCCGGCACGGCACGACTCTTACGGGGGCCGCGAGCGGGCACGGGACCGGTGAACAGTGCGATACTCGGACAGTTCCGTCGAGTGGATGACGTGTCAAGAAGGACACTCACCCCCGGGGGACCAGACGGGACGAGGCAGGGAGGCGCGGCATGGGAGCACTTCGCGACGAGCACCACAACGGGTGGCTGATGCCCTCCGGGAACTACCCGGCCGCGGTGTACGACGACGAGTGGGTGGATCAGGAGACGGTGCCGGCCGTCCCCGCGCCCGCGAAGATCGTCTCCCTGCGGCCGACGGGCTTCGAGGCGGCCCGCACGGTCGGTGAGCACATCCGGGCGTCCATCCCGGTGGTGATGGACCTCACCGAGATGAACGAGGCCGAGGCCAAGCGCATGGTCGACTTCGCCTCGGGGCTGATCTTCGGCACCCAGGGCGGCATCGAGCGGATCGCCCGCCGGGTCTTCCTGCTCACTCCGGCGGACGTCGAGGTGATGGTGATCGACCGGCCGATCGACGACACCGGGTTCTACAACCAGAGCTGAGCGCAGCGGCGCGGGCCGTACGGCCCGCTCCACCCCGACCGGGGACGGCACCCGCCGTCCCCGGTTTTTTGCTGCCCGCCGACCGGTCACCGGCCTCGCAGATGAGATCCGCACCGTAAAAGTGAGACACCAATGTCTCACTTGGCCTACACTCGTTGCATGGCCACCGACCGCGACACCGTTCTGGAAGCCGCCGTCGGCGTGCTGTCCCGCCGCCCCACCGCCCACCTGGACGAGATCGCCCGCAGCGCGGGCATCAGCCGGGCCACCCTGCACCGGCTGTTCCCCGGCCGCGACGCGCTGATCCGCGAGGTCGGCCTGCTGGGCCTGCAGCGCTTCGCCGCCGCCCTGGACACCGCCGCCACCGAGGAGGGCGACGCCCAGGCCGCGCTGCGCCGCCTGGTGGACGCCGCCGTCCCGGACGCCATGCTCTGCGCCTTCCTGGCCGGCGAGAACCAGCTCTACGACCACGCGGACATCAACGACCTCTGGGAGGTCCAGATCGACCGGCTGCACGCGCTCTTCCTGCGCGGGCAGCGCGAGGGCGTCTTCCGGATCGAGCTGAGCGCCGCCTGGCTGAGCGAGGCCTTCTTCGACCTGGTGGCCGGGATCGGCTGGGCCATCCAGGACGGCCGGCTCGCCCCGCGCGACGCCGCCTTCTCGCTCGCCGAGCTGTTCCTCGGCGGCGCGCTGCGCCGGCCGGAGGCCGCCGCACCCGTCGCCACGCCTGTCACCACCCCTGTCGCCGCCACCCCTGTCGCCGCGACCCACAGCACCTCGGACCGGAAACCGGAAACCGATACACCATGAGCGAGCGAATCATCAAGGGCAGCGCATTGAGCGAAGCGTCTGCCGAGCGCAGCGAGGTGGGCGCATGAGCAGTACCCCCGCCCTGACCGTCCGCCAGCGCTGGACCGGCCTCGCCGTCCTGGTGCTGGCCGTCACCGTGGTCGCCCTCGACGCGACCGTGCTCTCCCTCGCCATTCCGTCCATCAGCGAGACGCTGCGCCCCAGCGGCACCCAGCTCCTGTGGATCGGCGACTCCTACTCCTTCGTGCTGGCCGGCCTGCTGGTCAGCATGGGCGCCCTGAGCGACCGGATCGGCCGCAAGAAGCTGCTGCTGACCGGTGCCGCCGCCTTCGGCGCGGCCTCCCTGCTGGCCGCGTACGCGCCGGGCCCGGGCTGGCTGATCCTGGCCCGCGCGCTGCTCGGCGTCGCCGGGGCGACGATCATGCCCTCCACCCTGTCGCTGATCCGCAGCCTCTTCCCGGACGACCGGGAGCGGGCCACCGCGATCGGCATCTGGGGCGCGGCCGCCACGGCCGGTGCCGCGCTCGGGCCGGTGGTGGGCGGGCTGCTGCTGGAGCACTTCTGGTGGGGCTCGGTGTTCCTGCTGAACATCCCGGTGCTGCTCCTGCTGCTGGTGCTCGGCGCCTGGCTGCTGCCGGAGTCCAAGGACCCGAAGCCGGGCCGCTGGGACGTGCTGAGCGTCGGGCTGTCGATGGCCGGGGTGATCGGCGTGGTCTACGCGATCAAGGAGGCCGCCGCGCACGGCGTGGCCCGCTGGGACGTCCCGGTCACCTTCCTGCTCGGTGCCGCCGCGCTCACCCTGTTCGTCCGCCGCCAGCTGCGGCTGGAGACCCCGCTGCTGGACGTCCGGCTGTTCCGCGACCGGCGGTTCACCGCCGCCGTCACGGCCTCGCTGATCTCCCTGGTCGGCCTGTCCGGCGTGATCTTCGTGGTCTCGCAGTACCTCCAGCTGGTGCGCGGCTACGAGCCGCTCCAGGCGGGCCTGGCGGAGCTGCCGGCCTTCGCCGGCTCGGTGGCGGGAGGTCTGCTGACCGCCCGGATCGCCCGGCGCTTCGGCGCGCGCAAGGCGCTGACCGTCAGCCTGCTGGCGATGGGCCTGGCGGCGGGCGCGCTGGGCTGGCTCCAGCAGGACACCACCTACCTGCTGCTGGCGGTCTCCTTCCTGATCACCGGCACCGCGGAGGGCGTGGTCTACACCCTCGGCGCCGACCTGGTGCTGAGCGCCGCGCCCGCCGACAAGGCCGGGGCCGCCTCGGCGGTCTCCGAGACCGCGTACGAGCTGGGCACCGCGCTCGGCATCGCGCTGGTCGGCTCGGTGGTCGGCTCGATCTACGCGAACGGGCTGTCCGTACCGGCCGGGGCCTCCCCGGAGGTCGCCGCCCGGGCCGGGGAGTCGCTGGGCGCGGCCGTGGAGACGGCGGAGGGGCTGTCGCCGGACCTCGCCCGGCCGCTGCTGGCGAGCGCCCGGGACGCCTTCGTGCACGGCATGAACAGCGCCGGGCTGCTGGCCGGGGTGCTGCTGCTCGGCGCGGGCGTGCTGGCCTGGCTGCTGCTGCGCGGGCTGTCCGCGCCGACGGCGGCCGAGCCGGTCACCGCCGGGCCGGTCGCCGCCGGGCCGGGACAGCCGGAGCAGGCGGAGCAGCCCCAGGTGCGCGCGTAAGGAGACGCGAGAACGGTCGTTCCCGATGACGGGAACGACCGTTCTCGCATGTCGGGCGGCGGCTAGGAGACCCCGAAGGGCAGTTCCAGCTCGGCCCAGACCACCTTGCCGTCCCGGGTCAGCCGGCTGCCCCAGCGCTGGGCGAGTTCGCTGACCAGGAACATCCCGCGCCCGCCCTCGTCCTGCTCCGCGAAGGGGCGCAGCTGCGGGGCCGCGCCGCCGGCGTCGGAGACCTCGACGGTGAGCACCCGGTCGCGGAACAGCCGCAGCCGGCGCGGCGCCTCGGCGTGCAGCAGGGCGTTCGTGACCAGTTCGCTGACCAGCAGTTCGGCGTAGTCGGAGAGCGCGTTCAGGCCCCAGGCGTCCAGGGCGGCCCGGGTGAAGCGGCGGGCCTTGCCGGGGAGCTTTCCGCCGCCGGTGAGCGGGAGGGTGGCGACCCGGTCGGCCGGCACCGGCAGCGCCCGGGCCATGATCATCGCGATGTCGTCCTCGGTGCCGTCGGTGACCAGGGCGCCGATCACCGCGTCGCAGCTCTCCTCCAGCGTCCGGCCGGGCCCGGACAGGGTGCGGGCCAGCCGGTCGATGCCGTGGTCCAGGTCCTGGCCGCGCCGCTCCACCAGTCCGTCGGTGTAGAGGGCGAGCAGCGCGCCCTCGGGGAGGGTGAAGCCGATGGACTCGAAGGCGACCCCGCCGACGCCGAGCGGGACGCCGGGCGGCACCTCGATCCTGCGGGCGGTGCCGTCGGTGCCGACCCAGACCGGCGGCAGGTGCCCGGCCGAGGCGACCTGGACGGTGCGCTCCAGCGGGTCGTAGACGGCGCAGATGCAGGTGGCGAACTGGCCCTCGCCGATCCCCGAGGCGGTCTCGTCCAGTCGGGTGAGCACCTGCTCGGGCGGCATGTCCAGGGTGGCCAGGGTGCGGGCGACGGTGCGCAGTTGTCCCATGGTGGCGGCGGCCCGGATGCCGTGGCCCATCACGTCGCCGACCACCAGGGCGACCCGCCCGCAGGACAGCGGCACCACGTCGAACCAGTCGCCGCCGACCTCGCTGACCACGCTGCTGGGCAGGTAGCGGTAGGCGATCTCCAGCCCGAGGGTGCGGTGGATCTCCTGCGGCAGCAGGCTGCGCTGGAGGGTGAGGGCGGTCTCCCGCTCCCGGCGGTAGAGCCGGGCGTTGTCCAGGGCCAGGGCGGTGCGGGCGACGAGTTCCTCGGCGAGCGCGACGTCGGCGTCGTTGAACGGCTCGGGGTTGCGCATCCGGATGAACTCGGAGCCGCCGAGGACCATGCCCCGGGCGGTGATCGGCACCATCAGGTACGAGTGGATGCCGGCGGCCATCCCGGGGGCGACCCGGTCCTCGCTGGACACCAGGCCGCGCAGCACCTCCTCGTCCACGTGGGCGCGCAGCAGCGGCCGCCCGCTGCGCAGGCACTGGGTGTAGCTGCGGTCGGGGGCGTACTCGGAGGTCTCGCCGACGACGTCCACGGCGTGCGCCAGGCCGGTGTCGTAGTTCTCGCCGACCGCGACGGCGCGCAGGGTGACGGAGCGGTCGGAGGGGATCGGGGTGGGCTCGGACCCGCGCAGCACCGGTTCCAGCAGGTCGACGGTGGCGAAGTCGGCGAACCGGGGGACGACGGCCTCGATGAGTTCCTCGGCGGTGCGCTGGAGGTCGAGGGTGGTGCCGATCCGGGCGGTGGCCTCGGCGATGGTGGCCAGCCGCTCCTGGGCCCGGGCGGCCCGGGCCTCGGCCTGGAAGCGTTCGGTGACGTCGATGATGGAGGAGCAGACGCCGAAGACCCGGCCGGTGGAGTCCTCCAGCCGGAAGTAGGAGGCGGACCACGCGCGGTCCCGCTTGGGGTCGCCCGGGACGCGGCCGTGCGAGCGGGCGTCCACCACGGGCTTGCCGGTCTTGAGGACCTGTCGCATGGTCTGTTCGATCTCGCCGCTGTTGATGCCGGGCAGGACGGCGGATATCCGGCGGCCGAGGTGGGCGGAGACCGGCACGCCGTTCATCCGGGCCAGCGCCTCGTTGATCCGGACGTAGCGCAGGTCGCTGTCGTAGACGGCCATGCCGATCGGGGAGCGGCCGAAGACGCCGTCCAGCACCGCGAGGTCGGCCTCGACGGCGTGCAGGGCCCGGGTGTCGGAGGCGGTGGCGAGCAGCAGCAGGGTGCCGGCCGGTCCGGCGATCGGATAGGTGCGGAACTCCAGCTCGACCCGGTGGCCGTCGCGGTGACGGACCGGGAAGACGAAGGAGGCGCCGCTGCCGGACATGATCCGCTGGAACAGGCCGAGCACCGCGGGCCGGTCGGTCTCGTCGGTGAGCAGCCGGGCGGCGTAGCTGCCGACGGCCTCCTCGGCGGAGTAGCCGAGCAGCGCCTCGGCGTCCTCGCTCCAGTGCAGGATCAGACCGTCGCTCTGCAGCAGGGCCGTGGCGAGCGGGACGAGGCGGTGGCCGTCCGGACGTACGGGATCGCCGCTCGGCGCGGGGCCGGCGGCGGCGGTCGCGTCCCACTCGTGTCCGTGCATTCAGGCAGCACCCCGGTTCGGCTCGTGCCCGGCCGGGTGGGCCTCGCGGTCGGTGCCGGCCGGGGTTCTTCTCCAGACTGCACGGACATCGGCCGCCCGGCGACCCCTTGGTCAGGGGCCGTCCGGTCGCTCGGTTGTACGGGCGTCATGGGCGTACCGGCCGCAGCGTACTCTCCAGAACGCCCGCCCACTGCCGGATCACTCCGGAACGTCGAAGGCTGTCGTCGGTGAGCAGGTTGGCCAGGCCGAGTCCGCGGGCGAGGTCCAGGGTGGCCTGCACCGATTCGCGCACGCCCGGGCGGGTCTCGTCGGCGTCCAGGAACTCCACGGCGGCCCGGTGGGCCTCCCGGCCGACGTGGCCCTCCAGGGCGACGATCCGCTCGCGCAGGCCGTCCTCGGTGGCGGCGGCGGTCCACAGGTGCAGGGCGGCCCGGAACAGCGGGCCGGTGTAGAGGCGGACGATCATGTCGACCACGGCCCGGGTCCGGTCGGGGCCGGCGGCCGGCAGCTCGTCCGCGTGGGCGCGGACGGCTGCCAGCCGCTCGGCGGTGACGTGCTCGACGGCCGCGGTGAAGAGGTCCTCGCGGGTCGGGAAGTGGTGCTGGGCGGCGCCCCGGGAGACGCCGGCCCGTTCCGCGACCACGGTGACGGTGGAGCCCTGCCAGCCGAGCTCGGCCAGGCAGTCCACGGCGGCCGCGAGCAACCGGGCCCGGGTCGCTCGGCTGCGGTCCTGCTGGGGGGTGCGGACGGCGGGTTGGCTGGTCATGGCGGGTGGCGGTTCCTGTGTCGATGGGGTCTGCTCCGGTCGGGGCGCGGCGGGTCGGGGCGCCGCGGGTCGATCCTCACAGACGGGCCGCGCCCTCCGGCCGCCCGGGTCCCGGGCTGCGGGGTCCTGGGCGCCCTGGACCTGGCCGCCCTGGCGCCGGCCGACGGGGTCCCGGCCGACGGGTCTCAGCGGGCGGCCTCGCGGGCGCGCAGTTCTCGGCGGAGGATCTTGCCGGCCGCCGACTTGGGGACGGCGTCCACGAACTCCACCGCGCGCACCTTCTTGTAGGGGGCGACCTGCCCGGCGACGTACCCGGTGACCTCCTCCGCGGTGAGCCCGCTGCCGGGGGCGCGGACCACGAAGGCCTTGGGGCACTCCGTCCCGTCGGCGTCCCGGACGCCGATGACGGCGGCGTCGGCGATCTGCGGGTGGCCGAGCAGGACGGCCTCCAGTTCGGCGGGGGCGACCTGGTACCCCTTGTACTTGATCAGCTCCTTGACCCGGTCGACGACGAACAGGTAGCCGCGCCCGTCCACGTGGCCGATGTCGCCGGTGTGCAGCCAGCCCTCGGCGTCGACCATGGCGGCGGTGTCGGAGGGGCGGCCGAAGTAGCCCTTCATCACCTGGGGGCCGCGGATCAGCAGCTCGCCCGGCTCCCCCGGCCCGAGGTCCCGGCCGGAGCCGTCCAGGGCGATGACCCGCAGCTCGGTGGAGGGGACCATCCGGCCGACCGAGCCGGGCACCGGGTCGCTCTCCGTCGGGGAGACGACGTGGGTGACCGGGGACAGCTCGGTCATCCCGTAGCCCTGGAGCAGGTGCGGCAGGCCCAGCCGGCGGGCGCAGGCCTCGGCGAGCTCCTGGTCCAGCGGGGCGGCCGCGCACAGCAGGTACTCGACCGAGGAGAGGTCGAAGTCGGCCACGACCGGGTGCTTGGCCAGCGCGAGCACGATCGGCGGGGCGACCACCAGGCCCTGCACCCGGTGCCGCTCGACCGCACCGCAGAACTGCTCCAGGTCGAAGCGGGGCAGCACCACCACGGTGGCGCCGCACCGCAGCGGCTGGTTGAGCAGCGCCGTCAGGCCGTAGATGTGGAAGAAGGGGAGCACCGCGAGCACCCGTTCGCCGACGGAGGGGCGGTAGAGGGCGTCGGTCTGGGCCAGGTTGGTGGCGATCGAGCGATGGGTGAGCATCACCCCCTTGGGCAGTCCGGTGGTGCCACTGGAGTACGGCAGCACGGCGACGTCCTCGCCCGGGTCGATCGCGGGCTCCGGGGCGGGGCCGGTGGCGGCCAGCAGGTCGGCGAGCGAGCGGTGGCCCTCGGCGCCGTCCAGCACGATCACCTCGACCGGCGGGCGGCCGTCGGCGGCCAGCAGCTCGGCGGCGGCGCGGGCGGTCGCCAGGAACGGGGAGACGGTGATCAGGCAGCGGGCGGCGCTGTCCGCGAGCTGGCCGGCCAGCTCGCGGGCGGTGCTGAGGGAGGACACCGTGGTCACGGTGGCACCGGCCCGGCTGGCACCGTAGTAGGCCATCGGATAGGTGACCGAGTTGGGGCTGAACAGGGCCACCACGTCGCCCTTGCCCACCCCGCTCTCCGCCAGTGCGGCGGCGACCCGCTCGACGGAGGCGGCCAGCCGCGCGTAGCTGACCTCCTCCCCGGTGAGGCCGTCGATCAGGGCCGGCCGCTCGCCGTACCCGGCGGCGGCGGCGAGCACCGCGTCATGGATCGGCAGGTCGATGACGGGGACGTCCGGGAACTCGCTACGGAACACCAAGGCATGCCTCCAGTAAGGAAGTTGACGCAGCAACCAAATCGGCGAGCGGATGGCACGGGGCGTGTTCAGGAGCATACGGACAGTCCGGGCGGGGCTGGGCCATTGTGGGAAACCGGGGGCGGGGCAGGCGTGGCGCAGCTGCTCCGAAGGGCGTTCGGACGACCCGACCGGCGTGCGGTGACGACCTGCGCGCTGCGGTGGCGGCCGCGCGCCCCTCGGCGCCGGGGGCTCAGTAGGACTTGGGCAGGCCCAGGGTGTGCTGGGCGACGAAGTTGAGGATCATCTCCCGGCTGACCGGGGCGACCCGGCCGACCCGGGTGGCGGCGAGCAGGGCGCCCAGGCCGTACTCCTGGGTGAGGCCGTTGCCGCCCAGGGTCTGCACCGCCTGGTCGACCGTCCGGGCGGCGGCCTCCCCGGCGGCGTACTTGGCCATGTTGGCGGCCTCCCCGGCCGCCATGTCCTCGCCGGCGTCGTAGAGCAACCCGGCCTTCTGGGTCATCAGCCGGGCCAGCTCGACCTCCACCGCGCACTGGGCCAGCGGGTGCGCCAGGCCCTGGTGGGCGCCGATCGGGGTGGACCAGACCGTGCGGGTCTTCGCGTACTCCACCGCCTTGCCGAGCGCCTGCCGGGCCAGCCCGAGGGAGAAGGCGGCGGTCAGGATGCGCTCCGGGTTGAGGCCCGCGAACAGTTGGAGCAGGCCGGCGTTCTCGTCGCCCACCAGGGCGTCGGCGGGCAGCCGGACGTCGTCCAGGAAGACCTGGAACTGCTTCTCGGGGGCGACCAGCTCCATCGGGATCGCCCGGTACTCGAAGCCGGGGGTGTCCCGGGGGACGACGAACAGGCAGGGCTTGAGCTTGCCGGTGCGGGCGTCCTCGGTGCGGGCCACGAACAGCACGGCGTCGGAGTGGTCGATGCCGGAGACGAAGACCTTGCGGCCGGTCAGCAGCCAGTCCTCGCCGTCCCGGCGGGCGACGGTGGAGATCCGGTGCGAGTTGCTGCCCGCGTCCGGCTCGGTGATGCCGAAGGCCATCCTGCGGCTGCCGTCGGCCAGTCCGGGCAGCCAGCGGCGCTTCTGCTCCTCGGTGCCGTACCGGGCTATCACCGTGCCGCAGATCGCCGGGGAGACGATCAGCAGCAGCAACGGGCAGCCCGCGGTGCCGAGTTCCTCCAGGACGATGGCGAGGTCGCTGATGCCGCCGCCCCCGCCGCCGTACTCGGCGGGCAGGTTGACGCCCAGGTAGCCGGCCTTGCCCGCGTCCGCCCACAGCTCCTCGGCGGGCTCGCCGGCCCGGGCCTTGGCCAGGTAGTAGGCGGAGCCGTAGCGGCGGCCGAGGTCGCCGACGGCCTGGCGCAGGGCGGTGCGTTCGGGGGTTTCGAGGAGCTGACTGCCGATGGACGACATGCGTGGTCCTTCCGCTGGGCGGGTGGTCGGGCGGTGCTCAGGACTCTTCGGGGGATCAGGACTCTTCGGGCGACTTGACGACGGCGAGCAGGGCGCCGAGCCGGACCTGCTGCCCCGGGGTCACGCGCAGGTCCACCAGGGTGCCGTCGGCCGGGGCGGTGACCCGGTGCTCCATCTTCATCGCCTCCAGCACCAGCAGCGGCTGCCCGGCGGTGACGGTGTCGCCGACGGCGGCGGTGGTGCGCAGGACGGTGCCGGGCATCGGGGCGAGCAGGGCGCCGGGGTCGCGCTGGGCGGTGGGGTCGGGGAAGCGCGGCAGCGCGGTGAGCGCGGTGCTGGCGGTCGGGGAGTCGACGTACACCCGGTCGCCGTAGCGGGCCACGTCGTAGCGCCGCTGCACCTCGCCCTCGCGCAGCAGGACGAACCCGGCCTCGGCCTCGACGAGTTCGACGTCCGGGTGGTCGACGGCCTCCAGGCCGCCCCTGGTCCGGCGGTAGCGGACCTCCCACTCGACGCCGTCGGGGGCCCCGTAGCGCTTGGACTGGGGCTGGGAGGGCAGGTTGCGCCAGCCGGACGGCAGCGCGGTGCCGCGCGCGGCCGCGTCGGCGAGGGCGGCGGCCAGGGCGGCCCGCCCGGTGCTCCTGGTGTCGGGGGCGAGCAGTTCGGCCGAATGCTCGGCCAGGAAGCCGGTGTGCAGCCGCCCGGCCAGGAAGGCCGGGTGCCGCAGTGCGCGGACCAGCAACTCCCGGTTGGTGGAGGGCCCGTGGATCCGGGCGCGGGCCAGCGCGTCGGCCAGCTTCCGGGCGGCGGCGGCGCGGGTCGGCGCCCGGACGATCACCTTGGCGAGCATCGCGTCGTAGTGCGGGCTGATCTCGCTGCCGGCCGCCATCCCGGAGTCCAGCCGCAGCCAGGAGTCCGTTCCCACCCCGGGCCCGCTGAACTCCTTGTGCTCCGAGGTCAGTTCGAGGCGGTGCAGGGTGCCGGTCGCGGGCTGCCAGTCCTTCGCCGGGTCCTCGGCGTACAGCCGGGCCTCGATCGCGTGGCCGGTGCTCGGCGGCGGCCCGCCCGCGGGCAGCTCCTCGCCCTCCGCGACGGCGAGTTGGAGCGCGACCAGGTCCAGGCCGGTGACCGCCTCGGTGACCGGGTGCTCGACCTGGAGCCGGGTGTTCATCTCCAGGAAGTAGAACCGGCCGTCCCCGGTGAGCAGGAACTCGGCGGTGCCGGCGCCGACGTAGCCGATCGCCCGGGCGGCGTCCGCGGCCGCGGCGTGCAACGCGGCCCGCACCTGCGGCGCCAGGCCGGGGGCCGGGGCCTCCTCGATCACCTTCTGGTGCCGCCGCTGCAAGGAGCAGTCGCGGTCGCCCACCGCCCACACCGTGCCGTGGGCGTCGGCCAGCAGCTGCACCTCCACGTGCCGGCCGCTGGGCAGGTAGCGCTCGCAGAACACCTCGTCGGAGCCGAAGGCCTTGGCCGCCTCGGCCCGGGCCGCCGCCAGTTCGCCGGGCAGGTCCGCCAGCCGTTCGACCACCCGCATGCCGCGGCCGCCGCCGCCCGCCGCGGCCTTCACCAGCACCGGCAGGTCGGCCTCGGTCGGCTCGGCGAGCGCGCCCAGCACCGGCACCCCGGCCTCGGCCATCAGCCGCTTGGCGGCCGTCTTGGAGCCCATCGCGGCGATCGCGGCCGGCGGCGGACCGACCCAGAGCAGGCCGGCGTCCAGCACGGCCCGGGCGAACTCCGCGTTCTCGGAGAGGAATCCGTACCCCGGGTGGACGGCGTCCGCCCCCGCCCGCAGAGCGGCCCGGACGATCAGCTCTCCGCGCAGGTAGGTGTCGGCGGGCGCGGCGCCGGGCAGCCGTACCGCCGCGTCGGCCTCCCGGACGTGCGGGGCGCCGGTGTCCGGGTCCGAGTGGACGGCGGTGGTCGCGATACCGAGCTCCCGGCAGGTGCGGAACACCCGGCGGGCGATCTCGCCGCGGTTGGCGACCAGCAGGTTGGTGATCATCTGACCTCTCACATCCGGAAGACGCCGTAGCCACGCGCGCCCTCGACCGGCGCGTTGTGGATCGCGGACAGACACAGGCCCAGCACCGTACGGGTGTCACGCGGGTCGATCACGCCGTCGTCGTACAGCCGGCCGGACAGGAAGACCGGCAGCGACTCCGCCTCGATCTGCTGCTCGACCATCGCCCGGATCGCCGCGTCCGCGTCCTCGTCGTACGGCTGCCCCTTCGCCGCCGCCGACTGGCGGGCCACGATCGAGAGCACCCCGGCGAGCTGCTGCGGGCCCATCACCGCGGACTTGGCGCTCGGCCAGGAGAACAGGAAGCGCGGCTCGTACGCCCGGCCGCACATGCCGTAGTGGCCCGCCCCGTAGGAGGCGCCGAGCAGCACCGACAGGTGCGGGACCTTGGAGTTCGAGACGGCGTTGATCATCATCGCGCCGTGCTTGATGATGCCGCCCTGCTCGTAGTCCCGGCCGACCATGTAGCCGGTGGTGTTGTGCAGGAACAGCAGCGGGGTGTTCCGCTGGTTCGCCAACTGGATGAACTGGGCGGCCTTCTGGGACTCCGCGCTGAACAGCACGCCCTGGGCGTTGGCCAGGATGCCGACCGGGTAGCCGTGCAGCCGGGCCCAGCCGGTGGCCAGGCTGGCGCCGTACAGCGGCTTGAACTCGTCGAAGTCGGAGCCGTCGACGATCCGGGCGATCACCTCGCGCGGGTCGAAGGGCACCTTGAGGTCCCCCGGGACGATGCCCAGCAGCTCCTCCTCGTCGTACGCCGGAGGCGCGGCGCAGCGGTCCGGGCCGGGGCCCGGCTTGCGGTGCTCCAGCCGGGCGACGATCCGGCGGGCGATCCGCAGCGCGTCCGCCTCGTCCACCGCGAAGTGGTCGGCCAGGCCGGAGCTGCGGGCGTGCATCTCGGCGCCGCCCAGCGACTCGTCGTCGGCCTCCTCGCCGGTCGCCATCTTCACCAGCGGCGGGCCGCCGAGGAACACCTTGGCGCGCTCCTTGACCAGCACGGTGTGGTCCGACATCCCCGGCACGTAGGCGCCGCCGGCCGTCGAATTGCCGAACACCACGGCCACGGTGGGGATCCCGGCCGCCGAGAGCCGGGTCAGGTCGCGGAACAGGGCGCCGCCCGGGATGAAGATCTCCTTCTGGCTGGGCAGGTCCGCCCCGCCCGACTCGACCAGGTTCACCACCGGGAGCCGGTTCTGCAGCGCGATCTCGTTGGCCCGCAGGGCCTTGCGCAGCGTCCACGGGTTGCTGGCGCCGCCGCGCACCGTCGGGTCGTTGGCGGTGATCACGCACTCCACGCCCTCGACCACCCCGATGCCGGTGACCAGCGCGGCGCCCACCGGGTGGTCGCTGCCCCAGGCCGCCAGCGGGGACAGCTCCAGGAACGGCGAGTCCTGGTCCACCAGCAGCTCGATCCGCTCCCGGGCCAGCAGCTTGCCCCGCTTGCGGTGGCGCTCCACGTACTTGGGGCCGCCGCCGGCCAGCGCCTTGGCGTGCTCGGCGTCCAGCTCGGCCAACTTGGCGACCATCGCGGCACGGTGCTCCGCGTACTCGGGCCCGGCCGGGTCGACGCGGGTGGGCAGGACGGTCACAGCAGGGCCTCCGGGATGTCGAGGTGGCGCGAGCGCAGCCACTCGCCCAGGGCCTTCGCCTGCGGGTCGAAGCGGTGCTGGGCGGCGACGCCCTCGCCGAGCAGGCCGGTGAGGGTGAAGTTGACGGCCTTGAGGTTCGGCAGCAGGTGCCGGGTGACGGGCAGGTCGGCGGTCTCGGGGAGCAGTGCGCGCAGCCGGTCGACGGTGAGGGTGTGCGCCAGCCAGCGCCAGGCGTCCTCGGTGCGGGCCCAGACGCCCAGGTTGGCGTCGCCGCCCTTGTCGCCGCTGCGGGCGCCGAGCACCAGGCCGAGCGGGGCGCGACGGGTCGGGCCCGGCGGCAGGGGCTCGGGCAACTCGGCGTCGACGGAGGCGACGTGGCCGGTGACGGCGGCGACGTGGCCGGTGCCGGCGGCGGGCGGGACGGTGATCCGGCGGCCGTCCGGCAGCACCGCGGTGTGCTCGACCAGCTTCGCGTCCAGGTACGCGGCGGTGAACACCCCGTACGGGGCGCCCGGGCCGGGTGGGGCGGTGAGGTGGAAGCCCGGGTAGCCGGCGAGGCCCAACTCCACGGCGGCCTTGCCGAGTTCGCGACCGACCTTGGCCGGATCCCGGTCCCGGGCGGTCAGTCGGAGCAGGGCGGACGCGGCCTCCTCGGTGTCGGCGTCCGGGTGGTCGGTGCGGGCGAGGGTCCAGCGCAGCTCGGCCGGGCGGACCTCGGGCGGCAGGGCGGCGGCCAACTGGCGTTGCACCAGGGCGGCCTTGGCCTCGATGTCCAGGCCGGTCAGGACGAAGACCACTTCGTTGCGGTGGCCGCCGAGCCGGTTCAGGCCGACCTTGAGGGTCGGCGGCGGGGCCTCGCCGCGCACGCCGTCGATCCGCACCCGGTCCGGGCCCTCCTCGGTGAGCCGCACGGAGTCCAGCCGGGCGGTCACGTCGGGGCCGAGGTAGTGCGCTCCGCCGGTCTCGTACAGGAGTTGGGCGGTGACCGTGCCGATCGTGACGGCCCCGCCCGTCCCGGGGTGCTTGGTGACCACGCTGGAGCCGTCGGCGTGCAGTTCCGCCAGCGGGAAGCCCGGGCGGTCCACGTCGTGCTCGCCGAAGAAGGCGTAGTTGCCGCCGGTCGCCTGCGCCCCGCACTCCAGCACGTGCCCGGCCAGCACCGCCCCGGCGAGGGCGTCCAGTTCGTCCGGGCCCCAGCCGAAGTGGGCGATCGCCGGCCCGGCCACCAGTGCGGCGTCCGTCACCCGCCCGGTCACCACCACGTCCGCCCCCTCCGCCAGGCAGGCGGCGACGCCGAACCCGCCCAGGTAGGCGTTGGCGGCCAACAGGTGCTCGGGCAGGCCGAGTTCCTCCCGGCGCGCGAGCAGGTCGTCCCCCTCGACGTGGGCGACGGCGGTCGGCACTCCCAGGCGCTGCGCCAGCTCCCGCAACCGCTCCGCGAGCCGGGCCGGATTGAGGCCGCCCGCGTTCACCACGACCCGCACACCGCGGTCCCGGGCCAGGCCGAGGCACTCCTCCATCTGCCGCAGGAAGGTCCGGGCGTACCCGAGCGAGGGATCCCGCAGCCGGTCCCGCGCCAGGATCAGCATGGTCAACTCGGCGAGGTAGTCCCCGGTGAGCACGTCCAACGGCCCACCCGTGAGCATCTCCCGCACCGCCGCGAACCGGTCCCCGTAGAACCCCGAGGCATTGCCGACCCGCAGCACCGATCCTCCGCGCACCAAAGCGCCTCCCCTACCGGCCTGTTGGCGCCGCCCCGCACGAGCGGCGCCGCGCAGCAGCGTGGCACCGGCCGCAGAAAAAAGCAATCATGCCTGCTTGTTTTCCCGCCATCGGCATCACTCCGACCGGCCGGCGGGGCCCAGGGGTCAGTCCGCGGTGCCGAGGAGGTCCTGGGCCGCGTGGTGGAAGGCCTCCGTGGCGTGGGTGGCGCGGTCGCGGTGGTGGAGCAGGCCCCACCGGACCGGGGGTGCGCCGGTCAGCGGGCGGTAGGTGACGTCGGGGCGGGGGTGGTAGCGGCGGGCCTGGGCGCCGAGCGGGAAGGCGGCCCGGCCCGCGCCGACGAGGGTGAGGATCTCGTTCAGGGTGCCGCCCTCCGGGCCGGACGGGATCGGCCGCCCGGCCGGTGTCCGGGCCGGGGTGCGGTCGGCCCGGAAGGACTCCGGCACGGCGGCGGGCAGTCGGACGAGCGGGATCCCGGCCAGCTCCTCCGGTGTGACGGCGTCCTGCTGCGCGAGCGGGTGGCCGGCGGGCAGGGCGATCATCCGGGGCTCGCTCACCAGGACCGGGCCCGGCACCAGGTCGGGCTCGCGCAGCGGGTACTCCGCGAACACCAGGTCCACCTCGCCCGCCCGCAACAGGCGGATCCGGTCGACGAGTTCGGCCTCCCGGAGGGTCGCCTCCCAGCCGGGCAGCCGCTCCCGGAAGCGCTCCGCGACACCGATGAGCAGCTGCCCCGCCGCGGGGCCCGCGAACGCCACCCGCAGCGTTCCGGTGCGGCCGTGCCCGGCGTCGGCGGCCCGCCGGACGGCGGCGCCCACCGCCTCCCACGCGGGCCGCAGCTCCTGCGCCAGCTGGGCGCCGAGCGCGGTCGGCTCCACCCGGCGGCTCGTCCGGGCGAACAGCGGTGCGCCGACGCGGCGTTCCAGCTTCCGTACGGTCTGGCTGATCCGCGCGGTGGAGACGTGCAGCCGTTCGGCCGTCCGCCCGAAGTGCAGTTCCTCGGAGAGCGCCAGGAACGCCTCGATCTCGTGCCGCTCCAGCACCCTTGCCGCCTCTCCCCCACCACTTCGTTAAGTCTCGGTTCACGATCGTTGCACAGTCACCCGTTGATCGTCCGGCCGTTCCGGCGGGAGGGTGGACCCGTCACCGAACAACAGCCACCCGACCGGGAGTTCCATCGTGTACATCACCACCGACCGCGCCCTCACCGCACCCGCCGACGACCCGGCCGCCGTCGCCGCCGAGCTGCGCGACCGGACCGAGATCCTGGACGCCCTGCTCCGCTTCGGCCTCGGCCAGGACCTCCACGACCGCGAGCTCTTCGCCTCCTCCTTCACCCCGGACGCCGAACTGGACTTCCGCCCCGCGGCCGCCGCGTGGGGCGCCGAGCCGCCCCTGATGACCGGCCGGGACCACATCGTCACGACCGTCCTCGGCATGTTCGCCGGGCGGGTGACCACCACCCACCAGGTCACCAACCCCCGGATCACCGTGGACGGCGACCGCGCCGGGCTCACCGCCCTCGTCGAGGCCCAGCACCTGCTGACGGCCGCCCCGGCGACGCACGCGCTGTTGAAGAACCGCTACGACGTCGAGCTGCACCGGGACGGCGGGCGCTGGCTGATGCACCGGGTGCGGATCGACAACGTGTGGCTCACCGGTGAGCCCGAGGCGATCTTCGGCTGAACCGAGCGGCACCGGGCGCCCGGGCGGGCAGGCAGGCGGCTCTCCGGCGGGGCGGGACATTCGGTGGCCCGGGATATTGGGTGGGGCTGCGGGGTGGCGGTGGATAGCCTCGGGGGTATGACCTGGCTTCCTGCTGATTTCGTCCATCCCGTCCACGTGCCGCTGCTCGACGGCGCGTACCACCTGCGGCCGATCCGGGAGGCGGACGCGCCGATGGACTATCCGGCGGTGATGGGCTCCCGGGAGCGGCTGTTCGGGATCTTCGGGCCGGCCTGGGGGTGGCCGGCGGCGACGATCACGGCCGAGGCGAACCGGATCGACCTCGCCCGGCACGAGCGGGAGATCGCCGCCCACCAGTCGTTCAACTACGTGCTGCTGGACGCCGCCGAGACGGCCGTGCACGGGTGCGTGTACATCGACCCGCCCGAGCGGGCCGGGGCGGACGGCGAGGTCTCCTGGTGGGTGGTGGACGGCCTGGTCGGCAGCGCGGTGGAGCGGGCCTTCGACGCGCTGGTGCCGCGGTGGATCGCCGCCGAGTGGCCGTTCCGGCAGCCGCGGTTCCTGGGGCGCGACCTCAGCTGGGAGGAGTGGCTGGCCCTGCCGGAGGCTCCGGGTGCCTGAGCGCGCGCTGAGCTTCGGAACGGTCGCGGAGTCCTACGAGCGGTACCGGCCCGGGTATCCGGTGGAGCTCTTCGACCTGGTCGCGGGATACGCCGCGGAGCACGCGGGCGGGCCGGTGCGGACGGCGCTGGAGATCGGGGCCGGGACGGGCAAGGCCACCCGGCTGTTCGCCGGGCACGGCGTCGCCGTGACCGCGACCGAGCCGGACGCCGCCATGCTCGCCGAGCTGCGCCGGCACACCCCGGGCAGCGTCCGGACGGTGCGCGCCGCGTTCGAGGAGCTGCCGCCGGACGGGCCGTACGACCTGGTGTACGCGGCGGCGGCACTGCACTGGACCAGCCCGGCGGGCCGCTGGCAGCGGGTGGCCGAACTGCTGCGCCCTGGCGGCGTGTTCGCCTGTTTCGGCGGGCCCGTCCAGTTGGCCGACCCCGAACTGGCGGAAGCCGTAAGGGTGGTGCGGGCGCCGTTCCTGGCGAGCGATGACGTGCCCTCCCCGGACGGCGCGCCGCCGGAGCAGGAGCTGCAGTGGCCGGGCACCGAGCTGGAGCGCTCCGAGCGGTTCGACCGGGTGCAACAGCTGTTGCTGCCAAGGCGGTTGACGATCGGGCCGGAGGAGTACCTCGGCCACCTGTCGACGGTCTCGGCCTATCTGCTGCTGCCGGAGGACGCCCGGGCGGAGGTGTTCCGCCGGATCCTGGCGGTGCTGCCGGAGCGCGTCGGACTGGACGCGGACATCACCGTCCACCTCGCTCAGCGCCGCTGATTCGTGGCTTCTGCCAGTACGACGGCACGTCGGGCTGCGCCAGACTTCCCAGCACAGCACTGGGCTGCGCACACGGGAGGACGACACGATGAGCGTGCAGCAGTACGACGGGATCGGCGAGGCGTTCGAGGGCTTCAAGGCCCTGCCGCTGACGCGGTTCGGGGAGGTGCCGAGCTTCCTCGCGATGGTCGGGGACGTCCGCGGCAAGGCCGTCCTCGACCTGGCGTGCGGAACGGGCTTCTACAGTCGCGAGGTCCGTCGGCGCGGCGCCGCGGAGGTGCTCGGGATCGACATCTCCACCGAGATGATCGCCGCCGCCGAGTCGTTCGAGCAGCGCGACCCGCTGGGGGTGCGCTACGAGGTCGGCGATGTGGCCGAACTGCGCGAACTGGAGCGGAAGTTCGACGTGGTCCTGGCGGTGCAGTGCCTCAACTACGCGGAGGACCGCGCGTCGCTGGACCGGATGTGTCGCACCGTCCACCGCAGCCTGGTGCCGGGCGGGGAGCTCTTCGTCTTCGCCCAGAAGCCGGACTACGCCTTCGACTGTCTCAGCCTGGAGCAGTACGGGTTCCGCTGCGAGCCGACCGGGGAGCACGTCGAGACCGGCCCGCGGGTGCGGGTCACCGCGCTGCTCGACCCCCGGCCGATCAGCATCCTCGGCACCGTCCCGCGCCGGGAGGTCTACGAGGAGGCGCTGCGCGGGGCCGGGTTCTCCGATCTCGAGTGGGTGCCGCTGGGGATCTCCGAGGAGGGCCTGCGCGAGTACGGCGAGGAGTTCTGGGCGGACGTCCTCGCCCACCCGCCGCTGGAGATGCTGCGCTGCCGCGCCTGAGCGGCAAGCGCTGAGCACCGCACGCTGCGCGTGACCATCGACCCCGGGGGACGGCGACCACACCCGCCGCTCCCCGGGGTCGATCGGTTTCCCGGGGAGGCGATCAGTTTTCGAGAAGCGCCCGCCCGGGGGCCGCGCCTAGCGTTGCAGTCATGAACGACATCAGCATTCACTGGACCTTCCTCCCCCACACCGACCCCGAGGCCTCGCTCGCCTTCTACCGCGACCTGCTCGGCTTCGAGGTCCGCCAGGACGTCGGCGGCGGCCCGATGCGGTGGATCACCGTCGGGCCCGCCGGCCAGCCCGGCGTGTCGCTGGTGCTGGAGCCGCCCTTCGCGGACCCGGGCATCACCGAGGACGAGCGGCGTACCATCACCGAGATGATGGCCAAGGGGACGTACGCCCGGGTGGTGCTCGCCACCGCCGACCTGGACGGCGTGTTCGACCGGTTGAAGTCCGGCGGCGCCGAGCTCGTCCAGGAGCCGACCCTGCAGCCGTACGGCGTCCGCGACTGCGCCTTCCGCGACCCGGCGGGCAACATGGTCCACTTCAACGAAGTGCGCTGACCCCTCCCGGGCCCGCCCCGGCCGGGAC
>NZ_JBHZCY010000105.1:0-32401 GCF_042786665.1 Kitasatospora sp. NPDC059146
TGCTCTCCCGGTCCGGGCCGTCGGCCCGGACGAGAGGCCGGTGAACTTTGTGCCGTGCATTCTTGGACGGGCTCTTCGTCCTTCCCCTGACGGGGAAGTGGCAGTCCATTCCCGACCGAAACCCGGAGCCCGTTCCCGGGGCCCCGGCGGGGCCCTGCGAGCACCACGACACCGCCCCGGCACGGCACGGGCCCTGACGGGCCCTCCAGTGCCCTCCCCCGGGCCCGGACGGGCCCGCACACCCCACGCGGCATCACAAGCAGCCCGACGGGCCGCACAAGGCCCTCCCGGGGCGCAACGGCCCGGCAGGGCAACAGCCGGGCCGCACACCGGCCAGACACAGGGCAGCACCAGGACGAATACCTCGCTGGGGCACAGCCCTCCGCCGGCGGCCGCGGAACCGCAAGGGCCTGACGGCCCATCAGGGAAGCCGTCCCCGCGGGGCCAGGAGATGGTTCCTCGCGCGCGCGAGGACCGCCTCTGGGGGATGGTCGCTCTTCTTTAGAAGATGGCAGCACGTTGCTGACCTGCGGAAACGCAAAAATTGCATGCACTCTTGAGCGCATACAACAGCCCGATTTCGAGGCCAGATGCATGCATCTTTTACCCGCCTACATCCACAGGCTGTGCGTCTGGCTCGGGTCGGCCTCGACCGCAGACTCCGGCGGACTCGGTGTCTCTCCGGTGGCTTCGACACGGCGTGTGGGAGCGGCTACTTGCAGGCTCTTTCATATGCGGTCTGATATGTTCTCAGGCGTTCCGAAGGACCACAGAGAGGACGGCCGGTGACGGACACCACGCCTGGCCGGCGCCGCAAGACAGCAGCTCAGAAGGTCACCAACGGGCTGGAGAACATCCTTGGTGACAGTCTCCAGCGGCTGCATGAAGCCAACCCTGGGATCGGCTTCACGCTGATCGCGGACACGAAGCGCGCCAAGCATGCCTCTGCCCAGACCCATGGAGGCAGCTGGGCCGGCATCGACAAGATGCTGTTGAAGAACATCCACCTCTTCGATTTCTCTAAGAGAGAGCGCGCTGTCCTCGACAACATGACCGCCGATGTCGACAAGGACGGCCTCTGGAGGGGAACGCAAGCGCAGCTTGCCGCGGAATTGCATTGCAACCAGACGACCGTTTCACGAGCTATTGTTAAGCTCGATAGTAAGAACTTTGTCTGGAAGGTTTCACGCGGGACCTACCAAGTGAATCCAACCTGGGCCTTCGGGTGGGGTTCTGACCACTGCAACAGGGTGATCGAGAAGATTGGTAAGAAAACGATGGCAGCCAAGGCCATCAAGATTCCCGGGAAGAAGGCGGCCTGATGAGCTCACCCGCTGAGGAGATTCCCCAGATTCCCCAGGAGGAGTTCTGGATGAACTCCCTGGTGTACGAGTACCTGCCGAACGCCAAGCTCACCTCTACTGAACGTGACGTCTTGGACATCCTGTTCAGCAGGCAGCAGTACGGCGGCCTGGTCGAGGTCACCCAGAAGAGCTTGGCGAAGCGGCTCGGAGTCCAGCAGCCGAACATCAGCCGCGCACTGACTGGCCTCGCACAGAGGGGCATCATCGATCCGCCTGAAATCCGCCGCCGCGGTCAGGTCCGTATCCACCCCCTGTTCGCCAGGTACCCGAGCGCCCGGCATGCGACCGCGGTCATGCAGGATCCCGATCTTGTCACCTGGTCCCTGAACATCCCGACCCCGGAGATGCGGCCTCCTCGGCTTGAGGCAGCACCGCGGACGACGAAGCGAACGGCACCGCAGCGAACGGAGCGGCCTGCTCTGCGAGTGGTGCGCTAGCTGATCAAGACCTTCTGGTGCCCGGCCCCGACATGGGACCGGGCACCAGCTCGTTCCGAGGGGGCAAGGCGAGAACCATGCGCCGCCATGTGCGGATTGATATGTCCGGTGAGGCGACGTGCTGCTTCCCGTAGCCACCAGCGCAGCTAGGTCGATGTATGCAGCCAGGATGCATGCGCGTACATATGCGGTTTGATATACACCTAGGCGCTGGTCGCTTCCTGCGAGGCTCGCCGGAGGTGGCGAACCGATGGTCGCGGGTGGGCTAGGCCGGCGGGCCGCAGTGCTCCGCTCCGGATGCACGTGCAGCTGTACTCGTCCGGCGCTAACGGCATCCCCTGGACACCCAGACCGGCGGGGTGATGACGCACGAGCATGAGCAGCTCAAACGATCTCTACGTCGCCGTCAGGCGGCTGCGAAGCCCGGCCAACGCGCTTCGCGAGCGGGCCGACCGTTGGGCAGCCGGAAGCGCGGAGGTTCGCGGTCGACGGTCGACCAGAGGCTCGGCGCCCTGCGGGCCTCGGCAGGGCATAGCCGTTTCCGTTCAGCGGCTGGAAAGCGTGTTCTTCCAGGACCGGCTGGATGGCCTTGCTCAGTGAAATAGGCGAGCTCCCTGTGGGTGTTGCAGAATCCCTGATTATTCCTCAGGGGACACTTCTAAAAGGAAACTGAATTGTTCTATCGCTCAGCAGGTCCCCGGGACTCCAGGTGGTCACTGATGGTAGCTGAATCTGGCGATCGGCTGGAGCGAGCTGGAGCGGGAGGGGCTTGGGAAGAGGTCTAGAGCACAGGAGTCAACGCGCGACATTCTCCATGAGGTCATGCCCGGAATCGGCTGACAGTACATGTCGCTGACCCGGCCGCCTCGGGCGGCGACAGGGCAGGGGACGCTGCACCACTATGGTCCGGCGGGAGACTTGAGCCAACGATCGACGAAGCGCTCCAAGCGCTGGCGCTGGCGGTGCTCGTCGGCGAGCACCGTGGCCAGGACGTCGTGGTCCACGTACGGCTCGATGGCAGCCATCAGCAGGGCGTGCAGGTCGTTACGGTCGAGGGCCTCGACCTCCCACTGGACTGGGCGAGCCGGGTCGAAGTCATACTTCGCGGCGAAGGCGGGCCAGCGCGGGTCGTCCTTCTTCCCCGCTGTGGGAAGGAGCCCGTAGGCGAGACGCTGCTCGTCCGTGAGCAGCACGCGCTCAACTGAGGCCCAGCAGGCGGTGCGGGCGAGGAAGTCGCGCTCGATGTCCTCGCCGGAGCAGTCGAAGTCGCCGACGTAGAGCAGGTGGGCCGGCCGTGGATCGCGAGCGGTGCGCTCGGCGACGACCTGGACGTAGGACTGGGAGCCGTACCCGCGCACCACGATCACCGGGATTCCGAACTCGTCGAGCCAGCGTGTGAACTGGGCCCGAAGGGTGTCCTTCTCCACCGCGACATAGAGCGCCGTTTGCTGGCCGCGGGTGCGGTCCAGCCGGAACCAGCTGGGCACCTGAATGATCATCTCGGTCGCGTCCTGCCAGGCCGGCGGCACGTGGACCCGGCGGACCGTGTCGACCAGGTCTGGGAACCGCTCCTCGCGGCGGGCGGCGGCCACGCGCGCCGACAGGTGCTTGTAGGAGGAGGCGGTGTGCGGGATGACCCCGGCCATCGTCAGCCTGTAATAGACCTGGCGCAGCGTGACGTCGCCTCCGTAGCCGAGTGCGACCTGCGCGGCCTTCTGGACTACCTCTGCCCACCGGATCCGTGTCACGAGGGACATGTACCCAACCCGCCCGACCGGGAGTCGCCATCGCGACCTGAGCGGAGGAACGTCGCAGGTGGGAGGGGGTGGCCTATTGATTTTCTTCCGCATCCGAGAGGGCGGTGGGCGCTGGGCGGGGCTGCCCCGGCGGTTGCGGCCGGTAGGTGCACCGGCGCGGCGCGAGGGCGGGTGCTGTATCCGAGTTCCGTGGGGGCTCGCTCGGCGCTACCTATTCGCACAAAGATTCGAACAGGGTCTAGGCTGCTCGTACGGGAGGGGAACCGGAGACAGCTGGGGGTCGTGGCGCAAGGAGGCGACCCATGGGCTACACCCACCTGCACGTCGCCTCGGGGTACTCGACCCGGTACGGCGCGGCGATGCCGTCGGTGCTGGCTGAGCGGGCCGCCGAGCGCGGCATGGCCGCCCTCGCGCTCACCGACCGGGACACGGTCTCCGGCGCTGTCCGGCACGCCAAGGCCTGCGCGGCGGCCGGCGTCCGTCCCGTCTTCGGTGCCGACCTGGCCGTCCCGCTCCTCGACCCGCCCACCGCCCCGGCCGGCCGGACCAGGACCCCGGCGCGCGGCGGATCTTTCGTCGCCGAAAGTGCCCCGCGGGCGACCCTGCTCGCCCAGGACCGCACCGGCTGGGCCAACCTGTGCGCCCTCATCACCGCGGGCTGGGCGCAGCGGGCGGAGGTCGGAGGTGGCCAGCCGGTGGTGCCGTGGGAGGCGTTGCGCGAGCACGGGGGTGGGCTGACGGTGCTGCTGGGGCCCGGGTCGGAGCCGGTGCGGGCGCTGGCGGCCGGGCGGGCGGATGTTGCGGCAGGGCTGTTGGGGCCGTGGCGGGAGATCTTCGGGCCGGGGCTTCGGCTGGAGGCGGTGCACCACCGGCGGGCGGGGACGGGGCCGGGGTCGTTGCGGCTGGCGGCGCGCACGTTGGGGCTGGCGGCTGATCTGGATGTGCCGGCGGTGCTGACCAACGCGGTGCGGTACGCGGACGCGGGGCAGTCTCGGGTGGCGGACGTGCTGGACGCCGCGCGGCTGCTGATGCCGATCCGGCCGGGGCGGACCTGCAACGGCGAGCGGTGGCTCAAGCCGGGGGCGGAGATGGCCGTGCTGGCCGAGGAGGTGGCGCGGGCGGCCGGCCAGGAGCGCGGGGGTGCGGCGCACCTGCTGGCGTCGACGGAGCGGACGGCGGCGGAGCTGCGGGTCGACCCGGGCAGTGACCTGGGGATCGGGCGGGTCCACTTCCCGGAGGAGGACCGGATCGGGATCGGGCCGGGGACGGCCGGGCGGGTGTTGCGGGAGCGGGCCGGCGCCGCGATGGTTCGGCTCGGCTACGACCGCGACCGGGCGGCGGTCGAGCGGCTGGAGGACGAGCTGCGGGTGTTCTCCACCCTGGGCTGGTCGAGCTACGTGTTGACCGTGGCGCAGGTGGTCGAGGACATCAAGGGGCTGGGGATCCGGGTGGCGGCGCGCGGCTCCGGCGCCGGGTCGCTGGTGGTGCACCTGCTGGGGATCGCGGTGGCAAACCCGCTGGAGCACGGTCTGATCATGGAGCGCTTCCTGAACCTGCGGCGCAAGAGCCTGCCGGACATCGACATCGACGTGGAGTCCGCGCGCCGGATCGAGTGCTACCGGGCCGTGCTGTCCAGGTTCGGGCCGGAGCGGGTGGCGACGGTCAGCATGCCGGAGACCTACCGTGCCCGGTGGGCTCTGAGGGACACTGCGCTCGCTCTCGGGGTCGAACCGGCGGAGGCGGACCAGCTGGCCAAGTCGTTCCCGCACGTCGCGGCGCGGAACATCCGCTCCGCGCTGGCCGAGCTTCCGGAGCTGCGCTCGGTGGCGGCCGACGCTGAGCGGTACGGGCAGCTCTTCGACCTGGCTGAGCAGCTCGACGGGCTCCCGCGCGGGATCGCCATGCACCCGTGCGGAGTGCTGCTGTCCGACTCCAGCCTGCTGGCCCGCACGCCGGTGATGCCGACCGCCGGGGAGCAGCTGCCGATGTCGGTGTTCGACAAGCACGATGTGGAGGATCTTGGGCTTCTAAAATTGGACATCTTGGGCGTAAGAGCACAAAGTGCCATGGCGTACGCGATCGGGGAGATCGAGCGCACCACCGGCAGGAAGCTGGACCTGGACGACCGCGAGCAGGTGCCGCTGGACGACCCGGACTCGTACGCCATGCTCCGCAACGGCGACGGCCTGTCGGTCTTCCAGCTCGAAAGCGGAGGGCAGCGGGATCTGGCAGGCAGGCTCCAACCGGCCACCTTCCACGACCTGATCTGCCAGATCAGCCTGTTCCGGCCCGGCCCGGTGCAGGCCGACATGATCAAACCGTTCATCCTCGCCCGGCACGGCAAGCGGCCCCCGCAGTACCCGCACCCGGACCTGGTCCCCGTGCTCAAGGACACCTACGGCGTGGTGATCTTCAACGAGCAGGTGGCCGGCATCGTCGCCGTCATGACGCGTACCGACCTGTCGATGGGCGAGGAGGCCCGGCGCGCCCTCGGCAACCCGGAGCGGCTGCCCGCGCTGGAGGCCTGGTTCCGCGCCCGCGCCGCCGAGGCCGGCTACGACCGCGACGTGATCGAGCGCGTCCTCGACATCCTCCGCGCCATGGGCGCCTACGGCTTCGCGAAATCGCACGCCTGCGCGTTTGCGCTGGCCACGCTGCAATCGGCCTACTTGAAGGCCCACCATCCGGCTGAGTACGCCTGCGGCGTTCTTGAAGCGGACCCCGGCATGTACCCCAAGCGCCTGGTGCTGGCCGACGCCCGCCGCCGCGGCGTCGCCGTGCTGCCGCTCGACGTGCAGCGCTCCGACACCGTCTACCGCACCGAGCTCCTGCCGGACGGGCGCACCGGCATCCGGATCTCCCTCGCCGACATCCACGGCATCACCGCCGAGCAGGCCCGCCGGATCGCCGACGGCCGCCCCTTCACCGACCTGGCCGACTTCTGGGACCGCGCCCGCCCCTCCCAGCCGATCGCCCAGAACCTCGCCCGGACCGGCGCCCTCGACGCGCTCGCCCCCGGCGCCACCCGCCGCGAGCTCCTGCTCCTGGTCGACGAGCTCCACCGCACCCACCGCGCCAGTGCGATGCCCACCCAGCTCGCCCTCGCCGCCGCCGACCCCGGGCAGGCACCGGCCACCGGCCTCGGCGAGATGGACCCGGCCCAGCAGCTCCAGGCCGAGCTGGACGTCCTCGGCATGGACACCAGCCGCCACCTGATGAGCGACCTCCACCCCCTGCTGGCCGAGCTCGGCGCCACCCCCTCCACCGGCCTCGACCAGTTCCGCACCGGCCAGACCGTCCTCGTGGCCGGCGCCAAGGTCGCCAACCAAACACCCCCCACCCGCTCCGGCCGCCGCACGATTTTCGCGACCCTCGACGACGGCACCGGCATCGTCGACCTCGCCTTCTTCGACGACACCCACGAGCGGTGCGCCCACACGGTGTTCCACAGCTGGCTGCTCCTCGTCCGCGGCACCGTCCAGCGCAGAGGCCGCTCGGTGAGCATCGTCGGCACCCACGCCTGGAACCTGCGCGACGTCGCCGAGGCCCACCGCGACGGCGGCACCCCCGCCGTCCGCACCCTGCTCGCCGACCCCGCCGCAACCGACGAAGAGGAGGGCAGGCACGGCGACGCCCGCCGGCCCGGGCGCAGCGGTCCGGGCGGCGCCGGGCGGATGTGGCACGCCTCGGCCGGATCGGCGGGCTGAGCCATGCCCGTACCCAGCTCAACCGCAGGCGACGCGTACCGCCCGGCCGGGGGCCGGATGAACGAGCGGCAGATCCTCCACCTGCGCCTCGCCCAGCCGACCTTCGAGGTGTACACCGAGCTGTTCGACGTCCTCGCCCAGATCACGCCGGTCGTGCAGGCCCTGCCGCCCAACGCCGCCGTCCTCGACATCACCGGCGCGCTGCGCTACTTCGGGCGTAGCCCGGCGGGGCTCGCGGACCTGGTGCAGACCCGGCTCGCCGCGACCCTCGGCCTGCTGGCCGCCGTCGGCGGAGCTCGTACGCGGATGCTCGCCCAGCTGCTCGCCGACACCACCGAGCTCGGCGGGGTCCGAATTGTTGACGACCCCGGCGAGGCTCTGGTCTTCCTGCACGCCCAGCCGGTGCGGGCGCTGCCGGGAGTGGGCCCGGTGCTGGAGCGCGCGCTGGTGCGCTACGGCGTGGAGACCGTCGGGCAGCTCGCCGACCTGCCGGTGGCCACCGTCCAGCGGGTGGCCGGAGCCAGCACCGGGCGCCTGCTGCACGAACGGGCCCACGGCGTCGACCACCGCACGATCGCCGCCGGCGGACCGCCCGCCGCGATCGCCGCGACCCGCCGGTTCGAGCGCGACGTCCTGGAACCGGACCTGATCCGCCGGGCCCTGCTCGACCTGGCGGGCGAGCTCGGTGCCCGCCTGCGCGCTTCCCGCCAGACCTGCCGCCAGGTCGAGCTCCAGGTCACCTACGCCGACCGCTCCCACACCGTCCGCCGCCGGACCCTGCGCGAGCCCACCCAGCACACCCCGGACGTACAGGCCGCCCTGTACGGGCTGTTCACCGCGCTCGGACTGGAACGGGCACGGGTGCGGGCCGTGACCGCCCGGGTCGCCGAACTCGCCCCGGCGGCGGCGGGCTGGACCCAGCTCACCCTCGACCCGCAGACGGAGAGCAGCCGCGCCCTGGAGCCGGTGCTCGACAAGGCGGCCAACCGGTTCGGCCACGCCGCGATCCAGCCTGCGGCGCTGTGGCGTCCGAGGTCAGAACCGCGCGGCCGCTCGGCCAGGCGCTGACAGCGCGCCGAAAGGCGAGTCGGCCCGACGGTGCCAGCCGTCCCGATATCCTGCTGGCGGGCCGCTCGGTGTGTCGGTCCCGGACCGCTGACGGCCGCGACCGGCAGCACCAACGTCCTGACGGTGCCCCGCATCAACGCCCGCCTCGCAGCAGACTGTCCCGGTGCCGTCCAGTGGCCCGGATCGCGGGCCGGCCACCAGCAAGGACACCCGATGGTCAAGAACCACGCCCGGAAGAACGCCGCCCGGGCTCGCGCGGCCGAGACCGGCGAGAGCCACCAGGCCGCCGTCGCCGCCGCCGTCCGCGAGCGGCCCTCCCCCCTGCCACTGCCCCCGCCCCCCGAGGAGATCCTCGCCGAAGGACGGGCAACGATCGTCGCCGCGCTCGGCGACCTCGCCGACCAGACCACCCACCCGCAGCGGCGCCGCCTGTACCTGGAACTCCAGCGGGAGGTCGAGGCGTCCACGACGTTCGCCGACATGCGCAAAGCCCGCGGAACCTTCGCCTACCGCCAGGCCGACAGGCACTGGATGGAGCGCTGGAACGCGCTGTCGGAGAACCCGCCCAAGTCCTACGAGGAGCACCACCGCGGCATCAACCGGTGCTACTGGGCGCGGCGGGTGATGTACGAGTGGGTCTGGCCCGGCGAGTGGGACAAGCACCTCTACGGGAGCGGGTACTGACGGCACGCACAGTGCGAGGCGCCGGCCCCGTGATGGTGGCTGGCGCCTCGCGACTTGTCAGAACCGGCTGCGCCGTACGACGGGCCGCACGGGCGGGCCCGCCTCGGTGCCCCGCAGTGCGAAGGCGGCGGTGCGGGTGCGTTCCAGCCAGCTCGCGACCTGGCGCAGCGTGGCGGGGTCGAGGTGGCGGGTGAGGTCGCGGACGGCCTGGTGGTCGTCGTCGGTGAGCGCGTGGAGGCCAGCGCGGTCGAGGGCGGTGTAGAGAGGCTGGGCCGCGGTGCCCGCGAGGCGGCGGTGGGCGGTGTCGGTGGTCTGGCGGGACTGGTGGGCTGCCTCGCGGGCGCAGGCGGCGACGTCCTGGCGGTGGCGCTCACGGCGCAGCGCGTGCTGGAGAGCGGTGTCGTGGTCGGGGTCGTAGCGCTCGGCCCCGGTCTCGGCGGTGTGGTCGCGCACGCGCTGCCACTCGGCGCAGACGGTGGCCGCGGCGGCGTAGGCGGCCTCGTCTCCGACGTCGGCGTACCGGTCGGCGGCGCGCTCGTCCTCCCGGGCCCGGTGCAGGGCCTGCTGGAGGTTCTCCAGGGGCATCCCGGCCGCTCGGCGGCGGACCCGGCTACGGGCGTCGCCGAACAACCCGTCCTCCTGATCGTCGTCCTCGTCCGTGGCACGGTCGGGGTGGTGGGGGTGCTGGGCGAGGGCAGCGTGCAGCGTGGCGCCTGCCTCCCACGCCTCGGCGTGGACGACGGGCTCCGGCAGGCCACCGCCGGGGCGGGTGCCGAGGACGATCCGGCCCTCGACCAGGGCAACCCATCCGTCCATGCCGTCGACGTCGCGCTCGGTCCAGCCGCGGGCCAGGTCGGCGCCCTGGTGGAGGGTGCGGATGCCGTCGTGGCCGCTCCAGCGCAGCCACATCGCGCCGCGCACCAACGGGGAGTCCAGGATCGGGCGGCCCAGGTCCCGGTCGGCGGGCGCGGGCCGGCTGCTGTACGGGGCCAGCTCCAGCCGTCCAGGGGCGGCGGGGTCGGTGTCGGTGGTGTAGGTGGTGCCGGTGGTCACGGCCGTTCCTCCTCGACGCGCACGATCCGGTACAGGCCGTCGCCGTAGAGGCGGCCGTGGCCGCTCTCCAGCTTTGCTTCGCTCTGCACTATCGAGAAGAACGCGAGGTTGTCCGATGCCATGTCCGTTCCCCCTACCGTGAGCCCGATACGGGCACCACTGTAGGTGCTCTCAGGACCTGACAACCGCCACTCCCCGCGCTACACAACTCCGATGGTGTGTCGCGGTATCTGACACATTTGTCGCGGTATCTCACACTCGGGCCAGTTACTCCGTACAGGTGGTGCCAGGTTCGGGGCCAGTGTCCGGTGGCACAGCCCCTGAAATGACGACTCCCACCCGGCACCGCCGTCGCGGCCCATCCGGACCTCCCGCCACTGCTCCAGGCCGGGAGGTCCGGCCGCTCGGCAACCCGTGCTGCCGGGCCTGGTCGAACGAGCACATCTCCCCCGGCGGCCTGGTGGTGCGCACCACCTGGCACGAGCCGGCCTGCGCGACCTGGGGCCGACGGTGACCCTGCGGGACGTGGCCCCCGTGCGCCACGGGGACCAGGGTGGTGCGCCGCGACGTCCACCTCGGCAGGGTGTGGTGACTGGAGGAGCGGTCCGCACCGGCGGCCGCCGCGCGGGAGATCTTCCCGTTGGCTCCGGCCACCCCGCAGGGTGTGTCAGAAGGTGCTGGCACCCTGCCACCGTGCTGATACCCCTCGCCGCCGCCCAGGCGACTGCTGCGTCCGTCCTCACCGCGCCCCCGCTGCACTTCGCCGCCGCGGGGCTCCACTCCGCCTTCGTCCGTGACACCGGCCACCTGTACCTGGGCGCCACGGCGCTGCCCGGCGTGAAGCGCAGCGGGGTGTGGCACGTCGACCAGGCCCTCCTCGATGAGGCCCTGCGGCAGCTCGCAGCAGTGGCGGCGGAACCTGGCCGGCTCGTCCCGTTGGGACTGCCCTGGACGGACCTCAACCGGAACTCCCGCTTCGACGACAACTGGCGCCTGGCCGTCCAGGGTGAACTCGTCGACCGCGCCGCACGTGCCCCCCGCCGCCCGTCCGCAGCCGACCTCCTCGACACCGGACTCGACCCCGCGGTGCACCGCCTGGCAGTCAAGGAGCTCAGCCGACTGCTCGGAGGTGTCCGGGAGCCCGACAGCCGTGACCCGCTTGTGGTGGCCGGAGTGGTCGTGATGGACGTGGTGCGCCGCCGGGCCGGCCGGTGGAGCATCCCTGAGGGGTGGGCGGACGTCCTTGACCGGTGGCGCACCGAGCACCTGGCGCTGCTCGCCCGTGCGCAGCGGTGCGCTGGGTGCGGCGCGGTGGAAGACCTGTCCTGGCCGACCGCGGCGGCCCGGGCCCGGCAGAACCGCGACTGGCGGTCGTCCGGCGCGGACGGCTGGATCACCCAGTGCCCGGCCTGCGCGGAGGGCGAGCACCGCTTGTACGGCGGTTCGATGCGGGGCGTGCGCTACACCAGCGAGCGGCGGCGGGCGACGCGCGCCGACAACTACCTCTGCGTGGTGTGCGGCCTGCGGCAGGCCGCCGTCTGGGACCACTGCCACGAACCGGCCCACGACTATGTGCGCGGGCCAGCGTGCGCGAGCTGCAACCAGGACGAACGCTCACAGAAGGGCATCTGGCGGACCTTCTGGAACCACGGCCCCGCGGTGCGGCACCTGCTGGAATGCAACGGCTGCCGCAGCTCCGCCACCCTTCCTCCCCGGCACCTGGCCGCGCTGGCCGCCGCGCGGCTGCGGACCACCGCGCGGCACACCCGGTGCTCTGCCGAGCCCTCGGCTGTGATCGAGCAACTGCCGGAGGACGGCCTCCTTGCCCGGTTGCACTGCGCCGCCCACCCCGGCCGAGAAGTCCGCTGGGAGACAACCGTCGACGCGGCGACCGTCGCCGGGTGGGTCGCTGACCTGGCAGCCGAGCACTCCTGATCAAAGATCGTTGTACGGGGCGGGTACTGACAGGCCGTCGCCGGCCGGCTCTTCTACGGGCTCCCTCACGCCGCCCCACAGCTGGCTGCGCTTCCGTGCGCGGTGTGGGGGCATCCCCCAGGCCGGGATACTGGTCACCTTGCCACCCTGTCGCGAGCGAGGCCTTGATGTCAGCCCAGCACGACCCCTACAGCGCACTCACCGACGAGGCCGAGTTCTACGACCTCCCCGGCGAGAGCCTGGAGAAGATCCTGCCGCCGTTCGAGGCCGGCCTGCTGATGGCCGCCGGGCGCGCCCTGGCCGTCCTCACCTACCGCGACGCAGCCGCGCACGGAGACACCCCGTTCGACCGCCACGCACCCGGCGCGGACGGCACCGTCCTCGCTCTGCTGCCCCCGGCATGCGACACCCAAGGGCGCGCCTTCCGAGCGGGTGCAGCACGGGCGCTGTGGGACCTGGCCGACGACATCGCCGGAGGCCTTGCGCCGGTACCGCGCTGCGGGGCCGAGAGCTGGGCGCTGGAGGTCATGCTGGAAGCCGCCCCGGCCCTCTTCGCGGCCAGCGACGACGAACTCGGCGCGCTGGGGGTCGCCGTGCCGCAGGCAGCCGAAGAGCGCTCCTACCGGCAGCCGTACTGGGAGGAGGCGTGGCAGCTGGTCGTCGACGACGCCAAGTACAGCATCCCCGAGGCCCGGTGCCCTGCCGACGGCGAGGACGCGGAGGAGGAAGAAGTTCCCGAGCCCGAGGGCGGCTGGGACGCACCGATCTACTGGTTCTCCCCGTACGGCATCGCCCACCCGCGCGGTGCCGACCGCGGGCACCCGGCCTGGGCGCAGGACCACCTGGACGGCGGCCTGCTTCTGGCCCCCGCGCCGCTGACCGTGAAGCGCGCGGCCGAACTGCTGCGGCTGGGCGAGGCCAAGCTGCGCCCGGAGGAGTCGGAGAAGGAGGACGAGCGGAGGCGGTACTTCGACCCGGAGGCGGACTGCGTGCTCACCCCGCTCGGCGCCCGGCTCCTGGCGGCCGCGGCCGACCAGCTCGCCGAGATGGGCTGGGAGGACCTGTTCGAGCACGGCGACCGCGTCTACGAGCGCTCCGAGGACGAGGACGACTGGCTGACCAACGAGTCGTTCCTGGCCTGCCTGCCGGCGGTGTGCGACGGCCACGGCGCAGCGTGGCGCATGGCCATGGTCCAGGCGGTCGAGAACCTGCGGGACGATCTGCGGGCCGGACGGGCGCCATCCGCGACGTGCACGGCGGAGGAGCTAGCGTTCCACCTGATCGTCGGTCAGGCGAGGGAACTGTTCGACTACCTCGACGACGAGGACTACGCCGCCGACTACGGCCTGCCCACCGCGGACCAGATCAGCATCCGGCACCGCGCGTTCGACCTGTACCTGGAGACCTACCTCCAGGACTGGGACGTGCTGATGCACTTCGACGAAGACCTCCAGCACGTCGCGGCCGATCCGGACCACCCGGCCAGCCAGCAGCTCGGAACCGGCGACCTGCGCCCGCGCGCGTGGTTCGTCCCCTTCAACAACGTCCGCCCCCGCCCGCCCCGCCCCCTGAGCCCGGAGATCCTGGAGCGGCTCGCCGCGGCAGACCCAACGGCCTTCTTCACCAGCACCGACATCTCCGCCGCAGCGGAAGCAGACCTCGACGCCGGGCTGCCGGACGGTCTGCGGCAGGAGTTCGAGACCTTCGTCGGCCTCGCCCAGCACCGGTTCTTCGACGAACCGTGCGCCATCGCGATGGCCGCATCGCTGGAGCGGCTGCTCACCGCCTTCTTCTCCACACCCTCCGTGGTGCCCGGGCGCATCTGGCCCATCAACTCCCGGGCGACGGCCCGCACCGCCGGCTGGCTCCTCGTCGACCACAACTTCCAACTGCGCGGGCAGACCAAGACCTGGCGCCTGAACTCCGACCGCACCGACCAAGACGCCCGGACCTGGGCCACCGACCTGCTCCTGGACTGCGCGAACTACATCCTGGCCAACTACCGCCGCCACCCGGCCGCCCTGCTGGGCGACCCCGAGAGCCCGCCTCCGCCCCCGCTCGACCCCGATCTCCCCGAGCTCCTGGAACAGCGGCTGAGCACGCTCAGCCGGGACTACACCGCCGCCGGAACCCTGCGTCACCGCATCGACCGGCTCAGCCTCACCCCGCAACAGCTCGCCCAGGCCGCTCTCCTGCCCGAACCCCTCGTCGCCTCCTGGCTCAACGGCGACGCGGCCCCCTCCCCCTCCCAACTCATGCGGTGCGCCCCGGTCCTACAGGTCTCCGAGGACGTCCTGCTCGATGCGCTCGCCGGCAAGCGCGCCACGGCGTACTGGCCGCTGCCGCAGCCGCCAGCGGACCGCCTCGGGCGTCCCGGCGCCCCCACGGACATCTGATTCCTCCTGCCGGAGGGTGGCGCGGCGGCTGCTCCCGGGGGACGGCCCCGGCTCCCCGGTGCAAAGAATCTTGAAAACGCCCGTGGGGTGTCCGGGGAGCAGCGACCTACAAGGGCGCGGTGGAAGCCCCTGCAACCGGGCGGCCGGGCGGGGCACCGGCCGGTATGACCTGAGGGAGTGGAAGCAGCCGGTGGCCGCCGGGTACCGGCTCCGCTCACGCTGCCCCGTTCACACAGTGAGGTCGACGGCAGGGACGGGCCGCACGCCGGCCAGGACGGCCGTGCCGTCGGTGGTCAGCTCCGCGCGCCCGTCCGGGCCGGAGGCGATCCAGCCGGAGGACGGCGATGGGAGAGCGGGGAGCCCGTACGGCGCTGATCGGGCCCGGCAGCGCGGCCCGTCACACCGCGGCGGTCTCCGGAGCCGGGGCGCTGTCGGGAAGCAAGGGGATGAACCCGCCCGGCAGGTCGAAGCCCTGTTCCCAGAACCAAATGTTCACCCGAGTACCTGCTTCGCCGAGGTGGTACTCCACCAGGGAAGCGGACACGCAATCCTGACGTTCCTTGATCTCCTGGCACTCCTTGCTCAGGAACCGGCTGGCCCAGGGCTGGCACCGCGCCTCCTCCGACAGCGAGACCTGCAAGGCGTCCAACGCCCGGAGTTGGTCCTCCAGCAGCACCAGGTGATGGCCAACCAGGGCGTGCACCGCCGCAGTGTCCTCCGGCTCGCCGCGCTGCCGGAGTTCCTCGACCTTCGGCGGCGGCATGGTCAGCCGGTCCCTGGCGTCGATGTAGGCAGCCACGGCCTGGCGGTACTTGGCGGGCACCTCGCGGAGTTCGCCGAACTCCGGTGCCCAGGAGGACTGGAAGAGGTCGACGTGCCAGCCTACGGTCGAGCCCCTCAACCGGTATTCGGGGTCGCCGATGCCGACCGTGTAGACGTCCGGGCCGACGCGACACCAGTGTCCGTCGTTCCCGAAGACCTCAGCAAGGGCTTCGTTGACCTCCGCCAAGTCGTCCCCCCAGGAGTGGACGAATTCCTGGGAGGCGGTCACGATCGGGCGCCCCTCGAAGGCAGGGCCTGGAAGAAGCGGGATGTCGGTCATGGTCTGGTCATCGGCCTACGGCATAGCGAGCTTGAACGTCACCGCGCTCCGGGGCCGACTGTCGGACGCTCCCCCTAGGATGAGGCAAGCGCCGTCCAGGCGGCACGCCTCCGCTGCCCAGCGGAGGAGTTGGCACGCCCACGGCACCGGTGGGCCCAGAGCCCGGTACAGCGTCACCACGGACTCCGACGGCGCCGAGGTGGCCAACAGCCATCTCGCGGAGGCCACTGCTCACGGGGTGCCCGAGAGCCGCCGCCCAGCCGGCCACACCCACCTGATCCGCGACAACTCCACGGTGTGGCTGACCCACCGAGGAGGCCGCCAGCTCACCGTCCTCGGGGACACCGCCCTCGCGCAGTTCGCGGTCTCCACCGACGGCCGGCGGCTCGCCGCCTGGCGCAGCGCCCGGGCCGAGGAGGACCGGAGGACGGCCGAGCTCACCGCCGTGCTGTACACCTCCTGGGGCCGAGCCCTGGTGGCCGAGCGTGAACAGCTGACCGGCCGGGTGGCCGGGCTGTGCGACGCGGACGACGCCCAGCGCGCCGCGGCCCACGCCGATCCCGGCGGCGATCCCGGCCACTACTACCGCCACCTCCAGCCCGCGAACGAGCAGGCCATCGAGGCCGCGCGCAGCGCGGTCGAGGCCTTCGACGCCGACCACCCCGAGATCGTGGCGGCGCTGGCCGACAAGGGGGACGCCGACGTACTCCGCTTCCTGGACAGCGACTGACTCCCCGTCTCACCGGCACCGTCGGCCGCTGCCGTGCCCCGCATCGGTCAGGTCCCGGGACGGCCGACGGGGTCCGACAGCGGTCGCCGGTGGTAGATCTGGGCTGTCCGGGTGATCTTGGCGAACCGGGGCGCAGTCCGCCGGGTTGGGCAGGGCACCTGCCGCCCGTCTGGCAGCAGACCCTGGGAGGGACAATGCGTCACCTGAGCCGTACCGCCGTCGCCGCGACCGTCGTTCTGGCCGTCCTATTCGGCACCAGCGTGGCCGCGCAGGCGGCCGCCAGCCGCCGCGAGATGACCCGTAACGTGGACGGGTGCTTCGCGTACTCGTACGACCCGGGTTGGTGGTCGACCACGGTCTACTACCACAACCGCTGCGACGACGCCCATTGGATCAAGATCGTCTGGAAGTGGAGCGGCCTCAAGGCGTCCCGGATCCACGTCGAGGGCGACGGCAAGGGCCACGAGGAGCGGCGCAGCGAGCCGGCCGAGGTCTACGACGACGGTCGCGCCTGACCGCTGCTCAGCCGGCTACGGCCGGGCGGAACGTCGGCTGATCAGGGTCGGCCCAGTCGACTTCGCGGACACTGTCGCGTGCCCAGGCCCGCCAACCGTGGATGCTCACGTCGAAGTACCCGGTGAGGGCGACCGTGAGCACCTTCGACGGACGGCGCTGGTCGTCCCGCTCCAGGACGGCGGTCACCGGCAGGCCGTCGATCACGGCGTGCCCGGCGTGGACGACCTGGGTCATCCAGCCCGCCGGGGTGTCCATCTGGAAGTAGGGCGGGTCGCCGGACTCGCTCTTCCACGTGAAGATGACGCCCGGCTCGGACCATGCCTTGCCGGTCACGACCAGCGCGGTGGGCACCGGCGGGACGGCGCTCGGATCGTGGCCGGGGAGGGCTGAGCGCCGCCAGGACTTGGCGTACACCTCCACGAGACCGTCCTCGCGCATCCCGGCCAGGCAGGCTTCGAACAGCCTGGTGATCCTGGCGGTCACGGCCTCACCGATGGCCTGGCGTGCCTGGCCGGCCGTCATGACTACCGCTCGCCCCACCGCGGTCTCCTTCCCGTCCCCGGCGTCCGGCCGGCTCCGTGCTCACCGTAGCGAGCCGGGCGCGGCCGCCGCGGGGGATCACCCGAACGAGCGGCGCGCACCGACAGGCCGGGCGGGGTGGCCTGCCCGCCTGGGCCTGGCGGTCAGGGCCTGGTGCGCCGGGCGGCCTGCCACTGGGCGCAGAGGGCGTCCAGCTCCTTCCGCAGGGCGGCCAGGCGCTGCTCGGGAATGCCCCAGCAGGTCCCGAAAACCAGATAGGGGCTGGTGAGGAAGGGCACGAAGCCGACCTTCGCCCAGGTCTCCTCCAGGCGCTTGCTGGCGTGCTTGAACTGGTCGAAGGTCAGGTCGTCGGTCGTGATCGGGGCGGGGTGGAGAAGGACGGCGCCGCAGCCGCCGTTGAGGCGGTCGATCGCCTCGGCGGCCAGGATCGGCCCGAGGCCGAAGCCGCGCCACGGCCCGGTGAGCTCGGCGTGGTCGAGGACCAGGAGGTCGCTGCCGCCGATGACCATGTCGGCCAGGTCGGTGAACTCCTTGCTGTAGTCGTTCCTCTCCTCGTTGAAGATCGCTTCGGCGATTTCGTAGAGGCCTTGGGTCTCCTCTTCCATCGCCCAGAATGGGTTCATGCCGGCGCCCCAGCGGATCCGGTAGAAGACGAACTCACCGACCAGGAGCCGATGCGGGCAGCCGTCGTCGTCCGCGGTGGCGGCGCTGGCCTGCTGCACGCCCGCCCGGCGGTCGACGCAGGCGGCGCATGCCGGGGTGGGCTCCAGGCCGAAGTGCTCGCCGATCCGGGCGCTGACGGTCCAGCGCTCGATCGTGCGGTCGTGGGCGTGGCTGCGCAGCGGCGTTTCCAGCTGGTAGGTGAGGCCGATGGCGGAGGGGCTGGCGGGCAGCTCGGTGATGGGTCGCCGGGCGGCCGCGGTGGTGGTCACGCCGTCGAGCGTAGTGAGCGCGGTGACGGCACGGCGGGGATTCCGCCTGGTCTGCGACTGTGCCGCCCGTCCGGGTGATTTATCCCTTGCGTACACGTACGCGGAGAAAGGTGTATTTGCCCCACCCTGTTGCCGACCTGCTCGCCGAAGCCGAGCCCGTTCGCCGGGCCGCAATCGGCTGTCCCCGGTCGGATGACACCGTCGACCCAGCGGCGCAGCAGGCCCAGCGTCGTCTCGCCGCGCAACCGACGCTCCGTCACCCCGATCTGGCCGGTGCGGTGACGGAGCCCGGCCCCGCTTGACGGGGACTGCCCTGTTGTCGGCCTTTGCCCGACAACAGGGCTTTAGAGCATGTCCGCGGCCGCGTTCTCCGAGGCCGGCTCGCCCGGGTAGCCATCGCGGAGAACCCGGTCGACCTCGTCGGCCAGGGCCCTCGGGTCCTGCCAGGACGCCTTGGCCTCCTGCGTGTCCCACGGATAGGTCCCGTCCCCGGAGCAGCCCGTGCGCGCCGTGTTGGCGGACGTGCCGCCCGGCAGCAGCCAGAAGCTGTCGCCTGCCCGGCGCTCGGCGGCCCAGGCGGACGCCGCCTCGGACAAGACGACCTGGACGCCGGTGGCCTCCTCGGCCCCGATGGTCCAGCCCCTGGCCCGGAGCTGCGCGGCGACGAGGGCGTAGTTGTCCCCGGCCTCGAAGTGCGGACCTTCGGCGACGGCCGGGTACGGCGGCTTCCAGGGTCCGCCGCGCTGCTGCATGAGGGCACGCTCGCTGTCCGACAGGCCGTACCACCGGCACCGGGCCTCGCGTCGCCCGGCGTCGGTGAGCCGCAGGTGCGCCCGGGCATCGTAGGCCTTGCCGTTGACGAGGCCTTCGATCATCGCTGTCCCTGACCCGTTGACCAGGTCGAACCAGAAGTAGCCGTCCTCCTTGCGAACCAGCCGCCAACCTTCGGGCCACGTCGCCGGCACCAGCCCCCACATGTCCGCGGTGGCCGCCTCCTGAACCTCGACGCCCAGCAGGCGGAGGGTCTGGGTGGTCTCGCCCTGCCCGGTGATCCACTTCGGGAGCAGGTGGGCATCCATGAACTGCTGGAATACCTGCTCTTGCCTATTTTTCAGGTCCGACACCGTGTCACCTTCGGGATCGTAGACGGCCAGAGGCGCGAACACCGCCGAATTCCTGTTGTCTCGTCCCCTGACCCGACTGTTCCGCACATGGAATACGCCGCCGACCGCCAGAAACGACCACAGAATAATGCCCCAAGTCGCGATGATTCCAGCCAAAAGCAGCAGAAACGCGAGGATGCCCGCGACGACTCGTACGGGGAAGAGCAGGTGCCCGTCCGCCACCACGCCCAGGCCCAGGCCGAGGCCCGCGATGCTGGCCGCGTCGGCTGCCAGCGCCGCCGTCAGAGCGGTGACCGCCAGCCCCAGCATCGACTCGGTGTTGAACAGCGGTCGGCGCAGCTCCAGCGCGCTCCAGTGGCCCCAGCGGCAACGGCGGCAGGTGCAACGGCGCCGACCGCCCAGATGGGGGTCGTCGGCGCCGAAGACGGCGGCGACGGACAGATATACCGCAAAGGCGGCAAGAACAAGCGCGAAGAGCGCGGGGAGAATCGGATAGAGATCGGAAACCCTCAGCACAAGTCCGAAAGCACCCTTTCCCGGCAGAGCTTCGGCATGCCATTCAGAGAGGGCGAATGCGACGGTACTGCTGAGAGCCGCCAGCAGCACTACGCCGGTTCCGACTACAAGAGACTGACTGACCGATACCGGAACAAAAAGGTCGCGGCGCCAGGCAAACGAGACCCAGCGATTACGCTCATCGGCGACCACAGCGCTCCCTCGGATTTCGGCTGCGCCCAGCATGCCAGGCGTCCCACTACCGACTCAACGCGGCCGCGACTGCCGGACCGGCAGCCAGCACCGCTCGCCGGGCCGCTGGTCGAACACTCAGATGACTCGCGACGGGACCATGGCCCGAGCCGCACCCGAGCGCGAGTCAGCGGTGCTGCCGTCGTCCGCCAGCGCAGTGCCCGTGCGCCAGGCCGACCTGCTGGTGGTTAAGCGGGAGCCGCGAGGCCCGACGTTTGAGCGGGCACGCAACAACTCCCACCCTGGCGGTCGCCCGGCGCTGCTACGCTGCCCGGACCGCCGCTCGCTGCCTGATGTGCCTTCGCCGACCAACCGCCGCCGACAGCAGCGGCCCAGGGACGGCCTGCTGCGGGCACGGCGATCCGGAGGGGTGGGCATGCCGTTCGTGCAAAGGCTGCTGGGGGCACTGCCCGACCGCGAGCCGCTCCCCCGACCTCGCGCGGGGCAGACGGGACGAGCGATCGCCTGGTCCTTCGCCGGCCCCTTCGCCCTCTCCTACATGGCGATCACCATCGGGGCGGCCTGGCCCGGAGCACAGGCAGCCGCCTCCGGCGCCGCCCCGAGCCAGGGCACCAGTACCGCCGCCGCCATGCTCTGGGCATCCACCCTGTGGCTGTGGCTGTCCCTGCCCGCATGGCTGACAGTGGGCATCGCGGAACGGGCGCCATCGGTAGGACTTCCCCGGTTGTCCGCGCGGCAGCTGCTGTCCGCCTCCTGCTCGGTGTTCTGCCTGGCGGAGGCCCCGACGTTCATCGTGCAGGTCCTGTTCGAACTCGCCCGAACCCACTCCCCCGCCCTCGCCTCATACTCCGGTGGCAGCGGGGGAAGCACGCTCCTGGGCGAGTCGGTCTCCTCCGTGGCGGCCGGCATCAGCGAGGAGACCGTCGTCCTGGTCCTGCCCCTCCTGGCGGCCTGGCGGATCGGCGAGGTAGTCACGGACGCCCGGCTGCGCCGCTTCGGCCTGGCCGGGCTCGTCGTCGTCCTGACGGCGGCGCGGCTGTCCTACCACCTGGAGTACGGCCTGGCCGCGATCCCCCTCGTGCCGTGGGCGGTCGTCAGCGTGCTGCTGTACCGCCGCTCGCGCGCGGTGCTGCCCCTGATGGCCGCTCACGCGGGCTTCGACATCGTGCTGGCCTTGGTCAACCGGGTCGCTGCCCGAGAGGGCTTCGCCGCGTCGGTGGCGGCGTTCGCCGCTGTGACCGCGGTCGCGCTCACCACCGCGCTGGGGCTGTCCGGTCGAGGCAGCCGGAGCATCGCCCCGGCCCCAGGCCTTGCGTCCCGAGCGGGTTCACCAGAACGACGCTCACGGCCGGACCCCGCTGCTGCCCGACCCGAACCAGCTCGCGAAGTGCGTCGTCGCTCGGGTGCTGGGCCAGCAGCCCCTCGGCGTTGATCGTCAGAGCTACCCGGGCTTCCGGGTAGCTCTGACGCCGTGCTTCCGCGCCTCAATCTCCCCCGGCCACCCGAGCTTCGGCAACGTGCTGCCGAAGCTCACGAAGGCCCTTGCCGGACGGCGCGCCGCCGGGTGCCCGAAGGCCGACTTCGGGCACCCGGCCTGCCGTCAGTCCGCCGTCTCCGTCCGCTCCTCCAGGAGCCCGTCGATCAGCTTGCTCGCGGCCACCTTGGAGAGGTTGCTGATCTGGCCGACACCGCGCTCGCGCTGGGTGAGCCAGGGCTTGGCCCAGCTGCCCAGCCACTCGTCACCGATGCCGGTTTCGCGGATCAGCAGCCGCAGGTACCCCAGCTGCTTGCTGGTGATGTTGTCCATGAACGCGCGCTCCTCAGGGATTTGGGCAGCGAGACGGCACGCCCGTCTCGCGATGGTGCCCGGTGCCCACGGCCCGGGAGTGGCCCCTCATCCGCCGACGGTGACGATGGTGCGATGGTGCCCCGGTTCGTGCTGGGGAGAAGTCCGTCCGAGGGGTGCTGGACGGCGCGAGGTCCAGCACCCGCACAGCGTAGACCGGCCCACCGACAACGCCGCCCGAACCCGCGCAACGGGCAGGCCCGAGGCCGCGACGGTCTCGCGGACGGATCCGGTACGGACACCGCCTCGGGAGCCCCCGTCTACCCGGCCGCACCGGGCGAAGCCGGAATCGCCCGGCGGACGAGAGCCACCGTGCCCTCCGGACTGAGCCGGCGCCCGTGGCACCCGACGGCCGCACTGACCATGATCAGGAGGTGCATGATCGCCGTCCGGCGCAGCTCGGTCGTGTTCGCGGCCCACACCTCGCCAACGGCACCCCGGCCCCGCACCTGGTAGGCGAGCTTGAGCATCAGGACCAGGGCGACATCGAGATCGGGTTGGGCGGTTCGAGCGGTGAGACGCAGCCGGTCGGCGGCCTTGTCCGCCGGCAGCCCGTAGGCGGGCCGCGCGGCAAGCGGAGCGAGCAGCAGGCAGGCGTCCTTCCAGATCGCCTCGTCCCCTTGCGCCTCCAGCTGGGCGATCAGCCAGTGGCCCGCCTCCGGGCGGGCGTCGAGACGGCGCCCCCTACCGCCATGTCGACGAGGTCCTTCAGGTGGAGGCTGGTGCTGCTCATCCTGGGACCGTACCTCGGCCTGGCTGTTCGGCGACCGCTCTCGACGGCGGCCTGGATCGCTCTGGCCCGGCCGGTTGTCGCTGCCGCTCCATAGAATCCGGTTACCGGCCGGCTGGTGGCGGGTACGTCCTGGGCTCTCCAGGTATTCGAGGGAGATCACGTGGTCCTGCCGGGACTTGCCATCACCTTGGGGTGGCTCTTCGTCGTCGCCTGCGTTGCTGTTGCCGTGGCACGGGCCCGCGGTGGTCGGATGTGGGAGTTCTCCCCCAGCCCGGTCGAGAAGATCATGTGGTTCGCGGTCGTCCTCGTGACCGGGTGGATGCTCCCCTACATCTACGCCAACGCGGGCATCACCAGGGGCATCGTGTCGTGGTGGCTGGGACTCTGCCACGCGGCCCTGGTACTCGTCGGCCTCCTGACGATCGGGCGCCTCATGTCCCGGATCCAACGGGGCATGCGGTCGGACGCGCTGCTCACCGAGTTCATCACCGAGGTCATGCCGGTGGTGGTCACCGCTCAGCGGCGCTCCGGGACGCGGGGGGCTCCGCTTGTCGAGGCGGCCCGAGATGCCCTGCGGGAGGGCCAGGGCCGCAGAGCACTGCGCGACCTTGTCGAGGTACGGGTGCTGGTTGAGGACGCGGACCTTGCTGAGCACGCGGGGTGGGCGAAGGTCAGCGAGCAGATCGCCTACTGGGAGAGGTGCTACCTCCAGCGGCATCCGGACCGAGAAGGCGGCCGTCGGTAGGAGGTCCCGAGGTCCGATCCGGGCCCTGAGCCGAAGTGCCTGGCAGACTCGCGATCATGACTGAACGTCGCCCGCTGTGGCAGCCCTTCTCCGATCCCGCGGCAGGACTCCCGGAGAGGGACGAAGATCGGGACCGCCAGCTCGCACCGGTGGACTGCTCTCCGTTCCAGGAGGCAACGCCCGTTCCTCCGCGGCCTGTGCCGGTTCCCGGAACCCGCCGACCGCTCGGTCCCGGCGGCCGGCAGTTCTCCGCCCCTGTCCCGCCCGGAACCACGTCCGACGGATCGTCGCCCGCAGTCAGGCGCAGTGCGGCGCCCAGTTCGCGACGTAGCGGGTGACGACCTGCGGTAGGAAGTCCGCGTAGTACCCGGGTTCGGTGGCGTCCGCCCCGGAGTGGATGACCGGGAGTTGGTCTAACTCGGCAGTGGTGCCGCGCTCAGCCCCGGCCTCCACTATGGCCTTGTGGTGCTCGTGTGCCAAGCTGGCTGGGATCGGCGGCGGCAGGAAGTGCCCGCCGACGTTGCCGAACTCGCCTTGCGTGACGCACCACACCGTCATGTCCTCGGGGGCGGCGGGCACCCCGACCTCCTCCACCAGTTCCTGGGCCGCATGCCGTGGCAACGCCCCGAGGTCGAGCACCCCCGTTCCTCGGACGACAGCAGCGCGCAGGGCGCGAAGGGCTCAACAGCGGAGTCGGTTACTGGATCATCGTGTTGGACCTGGGCGCCTCCTTCTGGGGAGGGCAGTTGAGGGAACGGCGCCACGAGTTGCTGGGATGTTCGTACCGTTCGGAAGGCCTGCGTGCCGGACAGGGCGGAGTGCGTGATCGAGGGGCAACCGGGCGGGTCAGTTGGTCATGGTGTTGGTGAGGTGGGCCCCGATGTACCCGACGACCAGTTGGGCGGGGATCCTCTGGGTCTTGGCGTCAAGGAAGTGGATCCGTGGGGCGCGACCGCCGTTGTCGAGTTTCAGGTGGGGTTTCATCTGCGCCCATCCGGACGGATCGACGTCTCTGGGCACGGGGAAGCGCCGCTCCTCGCCCCAGCGGCCCATCGTCGTGCGCGATTCGTTCATGCCGAGTTGTTTGTGTGACCATCCCGCGGTGCCGGGGATGCCTGCCGAGCAGAATTGGTAGAAATTGCCCCGGAAGTCGCTGCTGAGCGCGTACGAGTTGAGAGCGCGCAGGCCGTTCCACGCTTTTGCTGCCCAGACCCGGGCCCGTTCGGACTCGTCCAGGGCTAGGGCCTTGGCCTGATCCGCCGTGACGAGAACGCCGGGGAGCTCGCGCAGGCGGCCCCAGAGCTCCTCGAAGGACTGCGGCACTCCTGCCTGCTCCTCGACGACCACTGCGTCCTCGTGGCGGCCGACGGTGCGAAGGCGGGCCCGCAGGAGCTCGACCTCCGAGTGAAGGCGGGCGACGTCGTCCAGTGCCCGAAGGCCGTCCTCGACGTCGCGCAGCCCGGTGGCGGTTGCGTCCTCCAGCTGCTCCTGGAGAGCCGCGATCGTCCGGGTGGCCAGGTCGGCGTTGCGGCTCGCCTCGCGGAGGTCCACGTCGGCTTGGGCCAGCAGCTCGGTGAGCAGCCCGATTTCCGCCCTGAGGGACGCGTTGTCGGTTGCGCTTCGATCGGCGGTCAGGGCGGCTTGCCGGTCGGCTTGGTGGGCCACCGAGACGTCGGGGAAGGCCAGGTGCTGCAGAGGCGCCGGAAGGACGGTGTCGCTGGCGGCCTGCTGGACGCGCCTGGCGATGCCGCGCCACGAGGAGTCACCGGGGTCGCTCATGCGGGCGTAGGAGATGAAGCGGTGGCGGGCGGCGTCCGGCACCCAGGCGGGGTCGACCCCGGGCAGGAAGGTTCGCACCGCCCCGCAGGACACCCGATGGTGCTCCCCTACATGCTCGCGGAACGCTTTGACGGAGGCGACGTCGCGCAGCAGGTACAGCGAGGCGGCACCCGCGCAGTTCGGCATGGTCTCGCGCATCCGGCTCGACCAGAGACTGTCCGGGCGCAGCGGTCGGGCGGCGACGATGACCGGCAGCTGCCGGTCGGGGTCGCACAGGACGTGCAGGAGCGGTTCGACGTCGGTGTCGACTTCCTGGGCGTGAAGGGTGAGTCGGGCGAGCCCGTCATGTGGGCGTAGGGCGGTGACGAGTTCGCGGACCAGTCGAGGGCGCCCGGGGACCACGGTGTGTCCGGGGTTGGCGAAGGCCTCCAGGAGAACGGAGACCGCGGAGGATGTGTGGTCCGGTGCTGTGGCGGTGACGGTGGTGCGCCACGTGGCGTTGCCCTGCTCCTCGCGGAGCTGGAGCCTGATCGACTGCTCGGTGCCGGCGCTGTCGTAGATGACCTGGGTGGTGAGGGTTGCGTTCTGGGTCAGGCGGTGGTGCCCGGAAGCCGTGGGGGCCATGCCGTACTTGGTGGTCAGCCACTCGGCGGTGATCCGCCGAACGGTGGGGAGCACGAGCCGGGGGTCGGGAAGGGCGAATGCGGAGCGTAGTGTTCTCGATACAGAAGTCAACGTCGCTTCCCGGCAGGGGCTGTGGGCGCGTGCCCAAGGCATGCTAGGCGAGTAGGGCCGGTCGGGGAGCGGCGGTTCACCCGAATAGGGGAAATGCAGGGAAGTGTTCGCCCGGTCTTGAGTCCGCGCCGTACGGGGGACTACTTCCCGGGGCGGCCGAGCTGACGGACGTTCCAGCCCGCGTGGCACCAGCGGTCGGGGTCGACGATGGTGCAGGGGGTTGACTTGGCGGCACTCGGGCCACTCGGTGGCCAGGGCAACCAGGTCGGCGCCGGTGAGGGCGGCGTGCAGGTCGTGGCGTGGGTAGCGTTGCGGCGCCAGTCGACAGCGGTCTGCAGCGCGTCGGCGGGGGTTCGTCCGGTGACCACGATCGCGGCGGAGGCGGCCACGGTGATGTCCGATTCCGCTTGGTTGGGCATTCCGCGGAGCACGGCGGTGGCACGGCGGAGATCGGCGCCGAGGTCTCGCTGGATGCCCTGCGCGCCGGCGCGGATCGGGGTGACGGGGGAGGCCTTGGTGTGGTCCACGGGGAGGTTGCTGGTCACGGGGCTTCTCCTGTCCGGGGGCCTGCGGGGGGCGGTCGGGGCGCTGCAGTTCTGGCAGAGGGTGGAGCGGGGCCCGGGTGCTGGTGGGGCAGGATGATGATGGTGAAGGTGGCGCGGCAGAACATCCGCCAGCGCAGCAGGCGGCCGGGCCGGTTGGTGAACCCGTTGGCCATCCAGGCCGCCAGGGCGGGGGCCACGGTGATCTGGGCAGCGGACAGCACGGACGTGTGCATGACGATGAGCCTCCGGGGTGGGAGGGCGAAGGTGGCAGGGGCGGCCCGGCGCCGACGCGGCGGGGCCGCCGAGGTCAGCGCTCGGGCCGGGGAGGGCGCTGCATCAGCGCGGTGGCGGCCTCGTCGAGCGTGATCTTCTCGTTCAGCAGGGCGGTCATCACGTTGGTGATCGGCATCTCGACGCCGTGGGCGTGGGCCAGGGCGAGGATCGCCTCCGCGCTCTTGACGCCCTCGGTGGTCTGCCGGGTGGCTGCCGTCGCCTCCGCAACGCTCATGCCGCGGCCGAGGTGGACGCCGAAGGTGCGGTTGCGCGACAGCGGGGAGGAGCAGGTGGCCACCAGGTCGCCGACGCCGGACAGGCCTGCGAGGGTGGCCGGGTGGGCGCCCATGGCCTCGGCCAGGCGGGTGGCCTCCGCGAGGCCCCGGGTGATGAGCATGGCCGTGGAGTTGTGGCCCAGGCCCATGCCCGAGGCAATGCCGACCGTCAGGGCGATGACGTTCTTCACCGCTCCGCCCAGTTCGCAGCCGGTCACGTCGGTGCTGGTGTAGGGCCGGAAGCCCGGGGTGTGGCAGGCCCGCTGGAAGCGGTGTGCGGCGTCCTCGTCCGGGCAGGCGATGGTCGCGGCGGCGGGCTGGCCGGCCATGATCTCGGCAGCCAGGTTCGGGCCGGACAGCACCGCGACCCGGTAAGCCGGGACGCCGGTGACCTGGCTGATGACCTGACTCGCCCGCAGTCCGGTGCCGACCTCGATGCCCTTCATCAACGACACGATCACCGTGTCCGGCCCGATGTGCGGCGCCCACGCGGCGAGGCTGGTCCGCAGCGACTGCGCGGGGATGGACAGCACCAGGAAGTCCTCGCCGGCCAGCGCGGCGGCCGGGTCGGTCGTCGCCGTCACCGAGGCGGGCAGCTCGGTGTCCGGGAAGTAGCCCGGGTTGCGGTGAGTGGTGTTGATCGCGTCGGCGATCTCGCCTCGGCGGGCGTGCACGGTGACGTCCGTACCGGCATCGGCCAGGACCTTGGCGATCGCGGTGCCCCAGGACCCGGCCGAGAACACCGCCGCGCGGACAGAGTGCTCGGTCACAGCGGGACCCCTTCTTCGGCTGTTCGCTCGGACTGCGGACCTCATGGCACGGGCCCCACTCGCATCCTCGGTCGCCGCCTAACACCTCGGTGACCGTCTGGCGGCGCTCACTTGGCCACCCCCGGGCCAACGGCGAGGCCAGTGGCCACGATGGCCGCCAGGGTGGCCAACGGGAAGACGGCCATGGCCGTCCACATGGCCGTCGTGGCACCGTCGTAGCCGTCGGCGCCCACCACGGCACCGAACCCGAGCGCGAGCGTGGCCAGCGGCCACATCCCGACCCTGGAGCCGAGCGCGACCAGCAGCATCACCGAGAGCAGACCGACGACGGCCGCGCCGGCGGGGAGCGCAACCCACCCCCAGGCCATGGTCCCGGAGTAGCCGCCGAGCACGGCCACGTGGTGGAGAGAGCGCAGGGACGGGGCCAGCGTCAGGGCACCAAGGGCTGCGGCCCCGTAAGCGCAGGCCATCCAGCCGACCCGAGGCCGGTCATGCCGCGTGCGGGGATTCACGGGGATTTGCTCCGATCATGAGTTTCGGGATCGCTTCGGATGTCAGGCGGTGGGCGATCAGGCCCTTCCCCTCGGCATCGACCACTCCGGCGTGATCAAGATGCCGACACCCAGCCTGACCGGGACGGGAACACCGAAACCCGGGACAACACGCCGTTACATCGGCTACAGAGAGCTACCGATGCAGGGACCCGGTCACGCCAGACACCGTGGTCGCCAGGACGCCGGGCCACCGCGGCCCGGCTGCTCCAACGCCCCGGACTTCGTACTCCGCGACGGCGGCCGTCGGGCTCCGGGTCGGGGTGAAGGTGGTGCTGTGCGCACCCCGGAGGCCTCCGCACGCCCTCTACCGTCCGATGCCGGGGCGGGTGAGGATGAGCGGTTGAGCGTGTCCCGTACGCGACCGAAGGGGAAACGCCGTGGGAGACCATTCGAAGCGGCGCCGGACCCCGGACCGTCGGGCCCTCACGGTCACCGTCACGGCGTAGTCCCGCGCGACGTCGGCAGTCGGCAGCGGCACCGTGGAGAACGGCGGCCCCGGACCCGAACCCCCGAGCGGGCCGGGGAGCCGCACCAACACTGTTGGCCCGTTCGGATGTTCAGGAGGAGCCGGCCCCGTGTGCGGTAGCTGGCAGGGCCGCCGCTCTGTTTCAGGCCGCGCCCGAGATGACGGTGTTGGCCGCGTGCAGGCCTGCGGGGCTTCCGCAGTCGTAGTAGGCCCCCAGGATCGGCTGGACCAGCAGGTCGTGGTCGTGGGCGAAGGCGGTGATGGCGTCGGTGTGGCCTGGCCCGCAGTTCGCCGTCATCCGCGGGCCGGACGGCGGCAAAGTACGGCAGTGCGGTCGCCGGGAGCAGGGTCCTGCTGATGTTGACGTGCGCGGTGCCGTGCTCGCGGTCGCCGGGGTTCCAGGCCCGCACCGAGTCCATCAGGGGATGCTCGCCGGCGTGGGGGCGGTGCTGGATCACGCCGTAGCGCAGCGGGCGGTCGGAGGGTTGGACGGCGACGGCGACCGCGCCTGCGGTGTGGGCGCCTCGGCGGGCGTTGACGAGGTCTGCCAGGTCCGATCCCTGGTCCAGGCGCAGGAGGAGGTCGTCGCCGGAGGCGAGGAGGAAGTCGTCACCGCCGATCCACTCGGCGGCGCACAGCGGGGGCAGGGCGGTGCCGTAGTGGCCGGTGCCGTAGTGGCCGGTGCCGCGCGGCTGCTCGATGACGAGACGGTGATGCCGGTGTCCTGGTAGCAGGCCCGTAGTTCTGCCAGCCGCTGGACGGTGGTCAGGGTGATTCCGGCGGCTTGGTCGGCGACGGACACGCCGTTGGCTCCGTGGGTGGCGACGATAACGGTGACGGAAGCGCCCGCGTCGCTCCAGCCGCGCAGCGTGCCGTAGAACACCAGCAGGTCGTCATCCGGATGGGCGACGACGGCCGCCACGCGGGCGCTGCCGGTCAGGGTGATCGACATGGTCACTTCCCTCTTGAGTCGCCGGAGGGCTCGTCGTACCGGGCGGTGTACGGCTCTGGCGGCCGGGTGCCATCACACCGCCCGGTCCGGGTGGAGCGGGAGGGCCGACGAGGGGGCCGACGGACGGCGCGGGGGCCCACGCGGCGCCGGCCCGCCCCGGTGCCCGGCGAGGTGGCCCGGGGCGGTGGGGACCGTGGGACGCAGGTCGCCGCACGAGGCGGACCCGCCGCGGCGGGCGGGCAACCTAGCAGAGGGCGTGGCGGTCGCGCAGACGATGCCGGGAGGGCCCGCCCGGTCTGCCACGATGGCCGGGTGAGCAACGTTGAGTTCCTCGACGCTAGGACCCTGCGCCTGGAGCAGACGGCCGTTCCCCCGTTGTCGCCGGAGGAACTGGCGGCCATGGACCGCTTCTGGGACGAGGCGGTCGCCCGGCAGCCGGCGCTGTTCGACGGCCCGGCGGTGGCCTGCGTCGGAGTCGAGACACAGGCCGACGGCGCTCTGCTGCTGTCGTGGGCGGCGGCGACCTACCGCCACCGCGCGCTTCGCCGGGTCGAGGGCTGCTCCTGGTTCCCCGCTTCGATCTTCGTCACCGTGCTGCAGCCGGTGGAGGACGGCGGGCTGATCGTCGGCCGGAGCTCCGACCTCACCGCGTCTGCGGGACGGTGGGGGCTGCCCGGGGGTTCGGCGGAGCCGCCGGCCGACGGCGAGCGTCTCGACGTGGCGGCGTTGCGGCGGCACGCCGCGCGGGAGTTGCTGGAGGAGACCGGTGTCGGCTGCGATCCCGAGGACATGACGGCCTGGGGCGTGACCCGCGGCGAGCACGGCAACGTCGGCGTGCACTTCCTGGCGCCGGAGGTCCCGGCCGCCCTGGCGCTCAAGCACCACGAGGCGCTGGCGCACGAGGAGCGCGCCCGCGGTGTCGGTCCCGAGCTGGACCGGCTCGCGGTCGTGCGCAGCGTGCAGGACGTGAGCGACCTCGGGCACGCCGCGGACTTCCTGCCGCTGGTCGTCTCCCGCTACGTCGGCGGCGAACCCACCGGAGCCTGACCGCCCCGCCTCCCGGGCGGCCGGGTCCGGAAGCGCGTCGGCCCCGCCGTCGGTCCGTCGGCCCCCTCGTGAGCCCTGCCGCGGGCGGTGGCCGCCGAGCTGTGATGGTCACCGGTGCAGAACTGCTGCACCAGGACCTCACACCTGGGGGACTCCATGTCCGTACGCTCCCGAGGCCCTGCCGCTCCGCCGCCCGGTGCCCCGCGCCGCCCTGCCGGCGGCAGGTCCGCCAACCGGCCGCCGATGCCGCCGGACCTGCCCGATCTCGGTGCCGCCCTCACCGGCCAGGGGCCGGGCGGTGAGGTGGCGCCGTGGATCGAGCAGGAAGCCCTCGCCCTGTGGCAGGCCGAGCGCGCCGCCGTCCCCGTGACCTCGCTGACCGCCCGCCGCCCGGACGTGGACCTGGTGGACGCCTACCGGATCCAGCGGGCCGGGGCCGCGCTGCGGATCGTGGCCGGGCCCCGGCCGATCGGCCACAAGGTCGGCCTCACCTCCGAGGCGATGCGCCGGCAGGTGGGCATCGCCGAACCGGACTCCGGCGTCCTCCTCGACTACATGGCCGTCCCCAGCGGCGGCACGGTCGACACCGCCGCCCTGGTGTCCCCGCTCATCGAGAGCGAGTTCGCGTTCCGCCTCGGCGAGGACCTGGCCGGTGAGGCGGTCGACGTCGCCGCCGCGCGCGCGGCGGTGTCCGAGGCGATGGTCGCGCTGGAGATCATCGACACCCGCTACCGGGGCCGGCAGCTCGCGCTGGCGGACAGCGTCGCGGACAACGCGGCGTGCGCGCGGATCGTCACCGGGCCCGTCGTACCCTTCCGCCCCGGCCTCCACCTGCCCGAGCGCCTGCTGAGTCTGCGGAGCGGCGGCGCCCCAGCCGCCTCGGGGACGGGCCCGAGGTCCTCGGCGACCCGCTCGCGGCCGTGGCGTGGCTGGCCCGGCGCCTGGCCGCGTTCGGCACCGGACTCAAGGCGGGCGACATCGTGCTGTTCGGTTCCGTGCACCAGGCCGTCCCGCTGCGCCCCGGCATGCTCGTCGAAGCCGGCTGCGCCGTCCTGCCCCCGGTGAGCGCCCGCGCCCTCTGAGCGCCGCCCCGCTCGGCACCGCCCGTCGGGGCGGCCGCCGTCCTTCACAGACCACCCCTGACGGGAGGACTTCGCCATGAACCAACCGGGAGAGCTGCCCAGGGCCGCCGTCCCCGATCTTCGGCCCAGGCGACGGCGGGCCGCAACGAGGAGAATCCGGTGTGGAAGCAGCCCGCGGCAACCGGCTGGCGCCGCGCCACCCCGGTGCCGTCGCCCGAGCGGGTGATGAGGTGGGGGTTCGCTGGCGGCGGCAGCCCGCGCTGTGGGGTAGTGGGCGGGTACGTATCAGGAGGACGGCGACCGGCCGTCGGGGCCATCGTGCTCACCTTGCTGACGGCTTCGCCCGCGCGGCACCCGCAAGCCCCGGCTGGAGCTCTCGTGATCCCGTCGCCACCAGTGTGCTCAGCAACTCGATGAGCGCAGTCGTGCACGCAGAACGCGACGTCCGGCACGTCCGCTGCACTCAGTCCGCGGTCCTGTGGCGCGCAGCCACAAGTGCCAGGGGGTGGAGTCCTGACCGAACGTCGGCGGCCGGCGCGGGGGTCC
>NZ_JBHZCY010000106.1:0-32246 GCF_042786665.1 Kitasatospora sp. NPDC059146
CCCGACAAGTCCTGACCGACCGGCCGACCCCGCCCCTCCCCACCCCACCCCACCCCACCCCACCCCACCCCACCCCACCCCACCCCACCCCACCCCACCCCACAACGCCCCTTCCCTGCCGACCTGGAGCACCACCCATGACTTCCGCCCTCTTCGTCGTCACCGGCGCCACGCACTGGACCCTCGCCGACGGCACCCCGCACCCCACCGGCTTCTGGGCCGAGGAGCTCGCCGAGCCGCACCGGATCTTCACCGAGGCGGGCTTCGAGATCACCATCGCCACCCCCGGCGGCGTCCCGGCCCCCGTCGACCGGGGCAGCCTGAGCGTCGAGGCCAACGGCGGCGCCGCGGGCGGGGGCCAGGAGAAGGCCGAGTGGCTGGCCGCCTACCTGGAGGCCGTCCGCGCGGACCTGGAGCACCCCGCGAAGCTGGCGGAGGTCGACCCGCAGGCGTACGACCTGGTCTTCTACCCGGGTGGCCACGGCCCGATGGAGGACCTCGCCGTGGACGAGGACTCCGGTCGGCTGCTCACCCGGGCGCTGGCCTCGGGCAAGCCGCTGGGCGTCGTCTGCCACGCCCCCGCCGCGCTGCTCGCCGCCCGGGACGAGGACGGCGGCTGGCCGTTCGCCGGCTACCGGATGACCGCCTTCACCAACGCCGAGGAGCAGGCCGTGGGCCTGGCCGCGGGCGCCGAGTGGCTGGTCCAGGACCGCCTGGTCGAGCTCGGCGCCGACTTCGTCGAGGCCGCGCCCTTCACGCCGCACACCGTGATCGACCGCAACCTCTACACCGGCCAGAACCCGGGCTCCTCCGCCGAGTTGGCCCGCACCCTGGTCGCCGCCGTGTCCACCGACCCGGCCACCGTGGTGGCACGCCTGCGCGCCACGTTCGCCACCGGCCGCACCAGGCCGCTCGATTGGCGCCTCGCCCAGCTGGGTGCGCTGCGCGCGCTGCTCAGTGAGCAGTCCGAGGCCCTCCTGGCCGCGCTCCACGCCGACCTGGGCAAGAGCGCGACCGAGGCCTACCGGGGCGAGGTCGGCTTCACGCTGAACGAGATCGACCACACCGTGGCGCACCTGGAGGAGTGGCTGGAGCCGCGGCCGGCCGCCGTCCCCGGCGCCTTCCTGCCCGCCGAGGCCCGGGTGGTCCGCGACCCGCTCGGCGTGGTGCTGATCATCGCGCCGTGGAACTACCCGCTGCAGTTGGCGCTCGCCCCGCTGGTGGGCGCCCTCGCGGCGGGCAACACCGCCCTGGTCAAGCCCAGCGAGCTCACCCCGGCGACCTCCGCGGCGATCGCCCGGCTGCTGCCGCGCTACCTGGACCGGGAGGCCGTGGCCGTACTGGAGGGCGGTGTGCCGGAGACCACCGCGCTCCTGGAGCAGCGCTTCGACCACATCTTCTACACCGGCAACGGCCAGGTCGGCCGGATCGTCATGACGGCCGCCGCCGAGCACCTGACCCCGGTCACCCTGGAGCTCGGCGGCAAGAGCCCCGTGGTGGTCGAGCCCGGCGCCGATCTCGCGGTCACCGCCCAGCGGCTGGCGCGCGGCAAGTTCCAGAACGCCGGGCAGACCTGCGTGGCCCCCGACTACATCCTCGCCATCGGGGACACCGCCACCGCCCTGGAGGCGCACCTGGCCGAGGCCGTGCACGCCCTGTACGGGGCGGACCCGGCGAGCAGCCCGGAGTACGGGCGGATCGTCAACGAGCGCCACCACGACCGGCTCACCGCCCTGCTCGGCGACGGCCGGACCGTCATCGGCGGCGACCACGACCGCGCGCAGCGCTACCTCGCGCCGACCGTGCTGGCCGAGGTCTCCCCGGAGGCGCCGGTGATGCGGTCGGAGATCTTCGGCCCGATCCTGCCGATCATCGCCGTGCCCGACCTGGACGCCGCGATCGCCTTCATCAACGAGCGCGACAAGCCGCTCGCGCTGTACGCCTTCACCGAGTCGGAGCGCACCAAGCAGCGGCTGGCGACCGAGACCTCCTCGGGCGGCCTCGTCTTCGGCCTCACCGTCTCCCACCTGGCCGTCCCCGAGCTGCCGTTCGGCGGCGTGGGCGAGAGCGGCATGGGCCGCTACCACGGCGAGTACTCGATCGACACGTTCAGCCACGCCAAGGCCGTCCTCGACAAGCCCCTCGGCTGACCGCCACGGGACGGGACGGGGCTGCGGCGCCCGCCGACCACCTCCGACCGGAGGTGGTCGGAAACGGGCTGGAAGGGGCGGGAAGTGGCAGCGAACCGCCGGTGCTCCGACACCGGCCGATCGTCACTCGGCGCGGAAATACCCTTTCAGGGCATTGACTTGACGGATCGTTGGATTCGCATGTCCCGGTCATTATGGTTGCGGAGTAACCGGCACCCGCGGGCGCCGGTGGGCCCGACGTGTGGACGGCAGACAGGAGTCGCCGCCGTGACCGATCCCGTTCCCTTTGCCGACCTGGTGCTCTTCCCGCACTGCGACCTGCACATGGCGCTGGCCGGTACGCCGCCGCTGACCCTGACCCTGGCCACCCGTACGGAGCGCACGCCCGCGACGGGCGGGTTCGACGTCGTGCCGGTCCCGTCAAGTGCGTGCGACGTCGAGTTCTTCGCACCGTTCAACGCCAAGGGGCACCGGTTCGACGGGGTGCCGACGTACCGGAAGGACACCGGGGTGGTCACGGCCACGACCCCGGGGGTGTTCCTCTTCCAGGCGCACACCGGGGGCCAGTACCTCGTCGGGCGGCTCCAGGTCCACCGGTCGGTCGTCGGCTGGTGGTTCGGCAACGACTCCCTCACCACCGCGCTGGACTCCACCGTCGCGCACGCCCAGCCGTCGCTGTACGCGAAGTTCAGCGACGACGCCGGTGCCGGGACGGACCTGATCGGCGACATCACCGGGCACGGGTACGTCCAGCTGGTACCGGCCGACACCCGGCAGCTCGCCGTGACGCCGAACGGCCGGGTCCGGGGGGTGGCGGCCACCCAGCCGGGCGCCCCCTGGGTGCTGTCGGGCCTGTTCCCCGGCCTGGGCGGGGCGCAGCTCCTGCCGGTCCAGGTCGTCGACTACGCCGCGCCGCACGCGGTGACCCAGGAGTGGGGCGCCAAGGACCTGACGGTCCTCGACCGCAAGCACAACGTGCTGTTCCTCGCCGAGGGTTTCCGCGAGCAGGAGCGGGCGAAGTTCGACTCCATCGTCACCAGGACGATCCACGAGCTGTTCGAGAAGCCCGCGCACGAGCCGTACGGGATGCTGGGGGGCGGTTTCAACGCCTTCGCGTCCTTCACCCCCTCCGCACAGCACACCGTCACCTGCGGATTCCGGGTCGCGGCGGGCGAGGAGACGGTCGAGGCGGGCCGGGCGAGGGGCACCGGGTTCCCGATCCCGTCCAACGCGATCGGCGGCGGGGCGCTCTACACGCTGGAGGAGCTGGTCCGCCGGGTGGGGCTGCCCATGCGCGGGGACCAGCGGTCCGGCCTGGTGGCGACGTGGCGGGCGCAGGACCTGGACGTCGACCCGGCCAGGGTCAGCGAGGACCTCGTCACGGCGTGGAAGAAGCACCAGTCGGTCGGGATCCTGCACGCCCGCGACACCGTCTTCGGCTTCCAGCTGGGCCGCCGGCTCGCCGACCGCTCCTCGGGTACGGGCCCGGTGGGCAGGCCCGCCGACGACGGCGTGGGAACCGCGGGGGTCAAGGAGTTCGTCGCCAGGCTGTACGAGTTCTACGAGAGCGGGCCGACCCGGAGCCTGACCTTCGACCCGCGTCGGCACCCGCCGGAGCTGTACATGGGAGCGGGGCTGGTCAACCCCGCCAACACCCTCCTGCGCTACGTCCGGAGCCTCCAGGTCGCCGACTCGACGGTGGCGGTGGCGGTCGGCGACCAGTGGCAGCCCGACGACGGCAGGTTCCAGCGCAGCCGGGGCCTGATCGCCATGATCGTCAACGACGGCGTGACCGGCGGGACCAATCTCAACGGCCGGACGGTGACGGCCCAGACGGTCAACAAGTACCAGGGTCTCTCCTACGTCTACGCCAATGCGACGGACCGCCGGGAGTTGCGCCGTGACCCGCCCTCCGACATAGCCGTGGACGTCGACGACATCATCGGCACGGTCTCCCACGAGTTCGGCCACAGCTTCAACCTGGCCGACGAGTACGAGGAGTTCGACGGTGAAGGCAGTGACGGGAGCCTGGCGGCGGACCTGCCTGCGGACAACGTCTCGGTGTTCGGATTCCTGCGGATCGGCCCGGGCACGGACCCGAAGGACCGGCGGATCGACGCGGACAAGGTCAAGTGGCTCCAGCTGCCCCGGATCCGCCTCGCCGCCGTCCTGCTCGCCGACTCGCAGAACGTGACCAGCCCGGTCCAGGGCGTCCGGCTCGCCATCGGCACCCGCGACACCGCGCAGTGGCAGCAGGCCCAGGCCCTCCTCACCGAGGTCCGGCTGCGCGACTTCGGCATCAAACCCCTCGGGCAGCAACTCCCGCTGGAGACCAAGCCCGCCCACTACCTGGACGGGCTGATCGTCGGCAAGGTCCTCCCCGCGGAGGGCGCGATCATCCTCACCAGGGCGGGCAGCGCCCCCTTCCCGACGTTCCGGGCCGGATCGATCGTCTTCGCGCCGTTGAAGGACGGGCAGCACCAGCCGCTCCTCGTGGTGGAGCCGGAGGTCCTCACCTTCCTCCGGAACAGCCGCGCCCCGCTCAACCTGGACCCGGACAACAAGAAGCGGAACTCCGGCGAGGACACCCCCGTCGACATCCCGGGTTTCAGCCCGCCCTGCAAGGGCGCCCGGCTGATCGGGATCTACGAGGGCGGCGCCACCTACTCCGCCTCCCACTACCGGCCGACCGGCCGCTGCAAGATGCGCGGCAGCGCCCAGGACTTCTGCCACGTCTGCGCCTGGCTGATCGTCAACCGGGTCGACCCCGCCTTCCACGCGCTCCTCGACAGCAAGCTCTACCCGGAGTCCAAGGAGGAGGCGAAGCGGCATGAGTGAGCCGGGCACCTTCGAACGGATCCTGGCGGAGGTCGGGCAGGCGCTGCTGCCGCTGCGCGACGCGCTGGCCGGACCGGCCGCCTTCGCCGGGCTGCTGCGCCGCCTGGGCTGGTCCGTCACGGACGTCCCGCAGCCCTTCGTGGACCTGCGCGGCGCCGTCGAGACGCTCTACGACAGCCTGCACACCCTGCTGGGCGACGGCGGGCTGAACGTCGACGGCACGGTCGGCGACGGCGGTGCCTCCGCCGCGGCCTCCTTCTCGCCGGACGACGTGCAGCGGGCCCTCGGCGCCGTCCAGGCGGTCGTCAAGGGCATCCACGCGATCACCGACGCACCGGCCTCCGCGATCCCCGACGTGCTGCGCGCGGACGGCTTCCCCACCCTCTTCCCCGGCCAGCTCCTCGACTTCCTGATCGTCACCTACCTGCAGCGCTACCACCCGACACTGGGCTTCGCCCTGCGCGGCCTCGGCGTGGTCAAGGCCCGGTACGCCCCGGCCGCCGGGAACCGCCCGCCGTACGTGCACCTCGGCCTCGACCTCGGCGACCTGCCCCGGACGCTCGCCGACCCCTCGCAGGTGTTCAAGGACGCCTTCGGCTGGGGCACCGCCGACTTCGACCAGCCGGCGCTGCTCTCCCAGCTGGACAACCTGCTGCGGACCATCGGCGCCAACGTCGAGACCGGGGAGGTCCCGCCGTCGACCGCGCTGGCGCTCCAGGGCGCGCCGCCGGACCCGTTCGGCCCGCCGCCCACGACGCTGGCCGCCGTGCTCTTCCAGCGCGTCCAGCCCTCGGCCTCGATGGCCGCCGCCGTCCGGCTGCTGCCGCTGCCCGCCGTCGGCGGCGCCCCGCCGGGCCTCGCGCTGCTGCCCTCGTTCACCGGCCGCCAGGGCTTCCGCTTCGAACTCGGGCCGGACATCGCCGTCACCATCCGGGGGGACCTGGACCTCCAGGGCGGCGTCGCGCTGCTGGTGCGGCCCGGCCGGGGTATCGAGATGCTCCTCGGCTTCGAGTCGTCCACCGGGCCGGTCCACGCCAAGGGGTCGATCGACGTCCAGGTGGAGCGGTCCGGCCCGACCGGCGAGCCGCAGGTGCTGTTCGGCTCGGCCGGCGGCACGCGGCTCCAGCTGCGCCGGATCGCCGGTGCGGGCGGGGTCCGGCTGGTCGGGGACGCCGTCGACTTCTTCGCCGAATTCGGCCTGGAAGGGCTGGAGTTCGTCTTCTCGCCGGCCGGCGCGGACGGCTTCGTCGGCGCCGTCCTGCCGGCCGGCGGGTTCACCGTCGGCGCGGACCTCACCGTCGGGGTCTCCTACCGGCAGGGCTTCTACTTCCGCGGCACCTCCAACCTGGAGATCCAGCTCCCGACGCACCTGGAGCTCGGCCCGCTGGAGATCCAGGGCCTGACCATCTCCGCCTCGCCCGGCCCGGACGGGCTGCCGATCGGCCTCGGGGTGTCGTTCCGCGCCCGACTCGGCCCGGTCACCGCCGTCGTGGAGCAGATCGGCCTCTCCGCGGACATCGCGTTCCGGTCCGGGGGCGACGGCAACCTGGGCCCGGTCGACCTCTCCTTCGGCTTCAAACCGCCCAAGGGCGTGGGCCTGGCCGTGGACGCCGGGCCGGTCAAGGGCGGCGGGTACCTGTCCTTCGACCCGGACCACGGCGAGTACGCCGGCGCCCTCGACCTGGAGTTCGCCGGACTGGTCGAGCTCAAGGCGATCGGCCTGATCACCACCCGGATGCCCGACGGCAGCGACGGCTTCTCGCTGCTGATCGTGATCACCACCGACTTCGGTGCCACCGGCATCCAACTCGGCTACGGGTTCACCCTGCTCGCCGTCGGCGGGCTGATCGGCCTCAACCGCGGGATGAACCTCCAGGCCCTGGCGGAGGGCGTCCGGTCCGGCGCGGTCGAATCGGTGATGTTCCCCAAGGACGTCATCGCCAACGCCCCCCGGATCCTCTCCGACCTGCGCCGCTTCTTCCCGCCCGAGGAGGGCCGGTTCCTGATCGGGCCGATGGCGAAGATCGGCTGGGGGACCCCGACGCTGGTCAGCGTCTCGCTCGGGGTCGTGGTCGAGATCCCGCCCGGGAACATCGCCGTCCTCGGGGTGCTCCGGTGCGTCCTGCCCAGCCAGGACCTCCCGCTGCTGGCGCTCCAGGTCAACTTCGTGGGTGCGCTGGAGGTCGACCGGTCGCGGCTCTGGTTCTTCGCCGAACTCTTCGACTCCCACATCCTCACCATGACCATCGACGGCGGGATGGGCCTGCTCGTCGCCTGGGGCGACTCACCGGACTTCGTCCTGACGGTCGGCGGGTTCCACCCGTCCTTCAAACCGCCGCCGCTGCCCTTCCCCGTCCCCAAGCGGCTCTCGGTGGACATCCTCAACCGCCCCGGCCAACTGATCCGGGTCTCCGGCTACTTCGCGGTCACCAGCAACACCGTCCAGTTCGGCGCGGCGGCCGAACTCCGGCTGGGATTCGGCGGGTTCGGCATCGAAGGGCACCTCTCCTTCGACGCGATGTTCCGCTTCTCGCCGTTCGCGTTCACCATCGCGATCTCCGCCGGGGTCACCTTGAAGGCCTTCGGCGTCGGGGTCTTCGGCATCGACCTGGACTTCGCGCTCGAAGGCCCCTCGCCCTGGCGCGCGCACGGACGCGGCTCCATCTCCCTGCTGTTCTTCGAGATCTCCGCCGACTTCGACATCAGCTGGGGCGAGGAGCACAACACCACGCTCCCGCCGGTAGCCGTACTCCCGCTGCTGGAAGGCGAGTTCGGCAAGACCGAGGGGTGGCAGACCAGGCTGCCCACCGGTGGCCTCAACCCCCTCGTCACCCTCCGGCACCTGCCCGACACCGACCAGCTGGTGCTCCACCCGCTCGGCACGCTCCTCGTCCGCCAGCGCGCGATCCCGCTGGACGTCCGCCTCGACCGGATCGGTGCCCAACGGCCCAGCGACGGACGGCGGTTCGCCATCGCGCCGGCGCCGGACAGCGGCCTGGTCCGGGTCTCCGTCACCGGCGACCAGTTCGCGATGGCGCAGTTCCAGGACATGGACGACGCCGCCAAGCTCTCCCGGCCGGCGTACGAGAACCAGGACGCCGGACTGGAACTGACCGCGGCCGCCGGCACCCTGCTCTCGCCCCGGGTGGTCCGCCGCAGCGCCCGGTACGACCTGCACGTCATCGACAGCGGGATGCCCGCGAGCGCCGCCGCCGCCCGCCGGGTCGTCCCGATGGCGGCCGGCTCCGGCACCGCCGCGCCCAAGCGCTTCCACGACGTCAGCCCCGCGGTGTTCAACCAACTGCTCCAGGGCAGCAGCACCAGCCGCTCGCCGGTCTCGCAGCGGGAGTCCAGGCTCCGGCAGCCCTTCCCGCCCGAGGAAACCGTCCGCCTCACCGACCGGCGCTACGTCGTCGCCAACCTCCGCAACAACGTCCAGGCCCACCCGCCGGCCGGCGGCCTCGCCGCCGCGACCTTCCGCAGCCGGACCACCGCCCAGGACGCCCTCGCCGACTGGATCGGCCGGGACGGCAGCCTCGCCGACCGGCTGCACGTCATCCCGGAGGAGGAGGCGGTGGGCTCGCCCGCCACACCGGGGAGCTGGAGCGCCGGCGGCAGCCTCCCGTCCGCCGCCCGGGGCGTCGAGGCGATCCGGCTGACCAGCGGCACGGTGCTGGTCGCCGGGGGAGCGGACGCCACCGGCGCGGCCCTGGCCACCGCCGCCCTGTTCGACCCGGTCGCCGCCACCTGGACGGCCGCCCCGCCCCTGGCGACCGCCCGCCGCGGACACAGCGTCAGCAGGCTCGGCGACGGCCGGGTGGTCGCCGTGGGCGGCCGCTCCGCCGACAGCGGAGCGCCCGGCCCCGCGCTGGGCACGGCGGAGGTCTACGACCCGGCCCCGGGCACCTGGGCGCCCACCGCCGGAGCGCTGACCACCGCCCGCCACGGGCACGCGGCGACCGTCCTGCCCGACGGCAGGCTGCTGGTCACCGGCGGCACCGGAACGGACGGCCGGGCCCTGGCCACCGTGGAGCTGCTGGACCCGGTCGCCCGCACCTGGTCCGCCGCCGGCCCGCCGATGACCGACGCCCGGACCGGGCACCGGGCCGTCCTGTTGAGGAACGGCAAGGTCCTGGTGGTCGGCGGCGCACTGCCCACCGGCGGACCGGACGCCGCCCTGGCCCACTGCGAACTCCACGACCCGGCGACGGGCTCCTGGACCCCGACCGGCAGCCTGCTGACCGCCCGCAAGGGCCACCAGGCCACCCTGCTCGCCGACGGCCGCGTCCTGGTCACCGGCGGCGACCCGGCGGCCGGAACGGTGACCGATCCGGGGGGCTACGACCCGCACAGCCTCGCCACCGCCGAGGTCTACGACCCGGCCACCGGCACCTGGACGGCCCTCGGCCCGATGCCCGGCGGCCGCCGCGGCCACCGCTGCCTGGCCCTGCGCTCCGGCCTGGTGCTGCTCATCGGCGGCACCGGCGGCCCCGCCTTCGCGGCGGGCCACCGCAACGTGACCGTCCTCGACCCCGCCCTCGGCACCTGGACGGCCACCGGGCCCCTCGCCACCGGCCGGTCCGACTTCGCCGCCGTGGAGCTGGCGGACGGCCGGGTGCTGGTGGCCGGCGGCACCGCCCTGGCAGGTGCTGCCGCCCCCGGTCCCGCCCCGACCGAACCCGCCGCCACCGCCGAGCTGTACGCCCCCTGACGACGTAGACCCTGACGGCGGTAGCCCACGACGCAAGCCCCGACGACGGAAGGTTCGACACCATGACCAGTCCCACCGTGGTGGCCGCAGCGAAGTGGACCGCCGCCCACGACCTGGCCGGGCCCACCGCCTGGTACGGCCAGCACGATGGGCCGGTCGTCCTCAAGGGCACCACGAAGGTCCTGGTCGTCGGCGGTGCGGACGCCGGCGGGGCCGCACTCGGGCGGGCCGCCGTCTACAACCCGGCCGACGACACCTGGAAGCCCACCGCCACCCAGCCCTCGCCCCGGCGCCTGCACACGGTGACCGTGCTCAACGACGGCAAGGTCCTCGTCACCGGCGGCATCGGCGGCTCCACCGCGCCCGGCCTGGCCTCGGCCGAGGTCTACGACCCGGTGGCCGACACCTGGACCCCGGCCGGCACCATGAACCAGGCCCGCTGGGGCCACAGCGCCGTGCTGCTGCCGAACAACCTGGTGCTGGTCGCCGGCGGCAGCGCCGTCCGGGACGGCCGGACCACCCGGGCCCTGCGCTCCGCCGAACTGTACGACCCCGCCGCCACCACCGACGCCACCCGCTGGACGACCGTCGGCGACATGACCGACGCCCGCTCCGGCCACCCCGCGGTGGTGCTCAAGGACGGCAAGGTCCTGGTGGTCGGCGGCACCGCCCCCGTCGGCACCGACCTCGACCCGGCGCTCGCCTTCTGCGAGCTCTACGACCCGGACCACAAGGCCTGGACCCCGACCGGGAACCTGCTGCACCCGCGCGCCCTGCACCAGGCCACCGCGCTCTCCGACACCACCGTGCTGGTGACCGGCGGCCGGGCACCGGGCGCCGGGGACGACGGCGGCTTCGACCCGCTCAGCCGGCGGACGGCGGAGAAGTACGACCTCGCCACCGGCGCCTGGACGGCCGCGAAAGACATGCCCGCCGGGCGCGCCCGGCACCGGGCCGTGGCCCTCGGCCCGGGCCGGGTCCTGGTGGCCGGCGGCACCGGCGGCGACGCCGACGAGGCCGGCTACCGCAGCGTCCTGCGCTACGACGCGGGCACCGACACCTGGAGCACCCAACCGGGGCTGCTCACCGGCCGGTGGGGCTTCGCCGCCGCGCTGCTGCCCGACAACCGGGTGCTCGCGGCCGGCGGCGCCGCCCGCTCCGGCCTGGCCGCCGCCGACCCGACGGTCACCGAACTCACCGCGGCCGCCGAACTGTTCGACGGGAGCGGCGCGTGACCGCGAACGGCTACTCGTTCCTGCCCTGGCTGCGCTCCGGCCTCTCCACCCGGATCACCGGCGACCCGGGCACCTCGGAGCGCGCCACCGTCCCGGTCAAGCTGCTGCTGACCGGCGAGGCCCTGGACGGCACCCCGCTCAGCCGGACCGTCGAGCGGCCGGTGCAGCTCTACGGGCCGGGCGACGTCGTCGGCATCGACCCCCGCGCGGTCTCCCGGCGGGAGCCGCTGCCCGGCACCACCAACATCGAGCCCAACCACCTGGCGCACATCGAGTTCTACGACGAGGACTTCCCCTGGCGCTACAGCCCGGCCGCGGCCGACGGCTCCACCGACCGCCTCGCCCCCTGGCTGGCGCTCGTCGTGCTGGCCGCGAGGACCGACGCGACCGGCGCGCCCGCCGAGTTCGAGGAGGGCGCCGGGGGAGCCCCGCTGCCGTTCGTCACCGTCAAGAACCCCGGCGCGCTGCCCCCGCCGGACCAGCTCGGCGCCTGGGCGCACGTCCACGTCCACGGCTCGCTGGACGACGCCGTGGTGGCCGGAGAGCTCTCCGGCCCCGGCGACCCGGTGCTCCAGAGCCTCGCCGAGGTGCTGCGCACCGACCCGGACCGGGCCTGCTCCCGGCTGGTCTGCCCGCGCCACCTCCAGCACGACCGGACGTACGAGGCCTTCCTCGTCCCCGCGTTCGAGACCGGGCGGCTGGCCGGGCTCGGCCTCGACCCGGCCCTCGCGCCGGGCGCCCTGTACTCCGCCTGGGGCCCGCACTACCCCGACCGCAAGGGCGAGGGCCGACTGCCGTACTACCTCCGGTGGTCCTTCACCACCAGTGACAACGGCGACTTCCGCTACCTGGTCACACTGCTGAAACCGCGCCGCCCCGCCGACGAGGTCGGCCGCCGGGACATGGACGTGCACCGCTCGGCCGGCCCCGGCCTGCCCCCCATCACCACCCCGGCGTCGATCGGCGGGGTGCTCCGGCTCGGCGGCGCGCTCCAGGTGCCCCGGCCACCCGGCCGGCCGGTCGACGACTGGGAGAACTGGGACAACTGGTACGACGCGCCGGCTCCCGCCGCGCCCTACCCGCACCCCTTCCAGCAGGCACTGGCGAACCTGGTCAACCTGGCCGACGCCTACCAGGACCGCACCCCGGCGGCCGCGCACGCCGCCCTGCCCGGCGCGCAGGCCCGGGCGCTGTCGGCCGGGGTCGACCCGGTGATCACCCCGCCGCTGTACGGGCGTTGGCACGCGCTCACCTCCAAGCTGCTGGTCGACGACGCCGGTCACCCGCTGCCCTCGCCCGCCAACCGCAACTGGGTCCACCGGCTCAACCTCGACCCGCGCAACCGGGTCGCCGCGAACTTCGGCACCCGGGTCGTCCAGGCCCGGCAGGACGAGTTCATGGACGCCGCCTGGGCCCAGATCGGCGACGTCCTGGAGGCCAACGCGCGGATCCGCGCGGCCCACCTGGCCCGCGAGGTCGGCCACCGGCTCCAGGTCAAGCACCTGGACCCGCCGGCCGCGCCGCCCGGCGCGGTGGCACCGCCGCCGACCGGAAAGTACCTGACCCTGACCGCCCCCGCCCACCCCCGGGTCACCACCCCCGCCGCCGCCCCGGCGGCCGGGCGGCGGCCCGCCGGGGCGGGCGGCACGGCGGAGCCACTGACGGAGCAACTGGCCGTCGGCTTCCAGGTGGCGGCCAGCCAGGTCGCGGCGGCCCCGCTGTCCGCGGCGATGCGCCGGCTCACCCGCCCCGGCGGCCGGCTGATGCGCTCGCTGACCTTCCCGCCCGAGCAGCCCCGCGAGGCGCTGGTGCCCCGGATGGACGCCGCCACCGGCGCGGTCACCGCCGCCGCGCCCAAGGTCAAACCGGCCGCCCTGGTCACCCCGGGCCAGCTCGACCAGGTGCTCCACCCCGGCAGCGGCGCCCGGGCGGCCCAGGGGACCACCAACCCCGTCGGCTCCCTCCCGAACAGCCCGGACTTCGTCCTCAAGGAGATCGGCGACCCCGTCCCGCCGACCACCGGCGGCACCGTCGACAGCCCGGAGGCCCAGCGGTACAAGGGCGCGCTCCACGAGCTCTACGACGGCTGGGACGCCTCCGCCGCCGTCGGCCGGCCGGTGCCCCGGGAGCGGCTCGGCGTCGCCGGGACCACCGACGCGGTGCTCGCCCGGCTGCGCTCCGACACCACCGTCCCGAGGAGCCTGCTCGGCTCCGTCGACGTGCCCGAGCGGCTGCGGCCCTTCGCCGAGGAGTTCATCGAGGCGATGGCCTACCCGGTGATCGACCTGCCGATGTACCAGTCGCTGATCGACCTCTCGGTGGAGGTGTTCGTCCCCCACCTGGACCTGATCCCGGCGAACTCGATCACCCTGCTGGCCAACAACCGCCGGTTCATCGAGTCCTTCCTGGTCGGCCTCAACCACGAGATGGCCCGGGAGCTGCTCTGGCGCGAGTACCCGACCGACCAACGCGGCACCCCGTTCCGGCAGTTCTGGGACCCGCGCGCGGCGCTCCCGCAGCTCGGCGAGACCCCCGAAGAGCGCCGCGAGCGGCTGTACGACATCCAGCCGGTCCACCGCTGGGGCCCGGCCGCGCTGCTCGGCCAGAACGACAACCGGCAGCAGCCCGGCACCCCGCAGAAGCCGCCCGGCACCCCGCAGAAGGAGGACCTGGTGCTCGTCATCCGCGGCGAGCTGTTGAAGAAGTACCCCAACACGGCGGTGTACGCCCACCGGGCCGCCTGGCCGCTCGACGCCGACGGCAACCCGGTCACCACCGGGGAGCGCGTCCCCGCGCCGCTGCCCGACGAGGACCACCCGACCGCCGAGCTGATCCGGCTGCCGCTCTACGAGGCCAAGGTCGAACCCGACGTCTACCTGCTCGGCTTCGACCTCGACGCCGCCGAGGCCCGCGGCCGGCCCCCCGGCGACCCCGGCTGGTTCTTCGTGCTCAAGGAGCGCCCCGGCGAACCGCGCTTCGGCGTCGACGAACCCGAGGGCCCGCTGCCGCCCGTCAAGGTCTGGAACGACCTCACCTGGCAGCACGTCGACCCCGACCACCTCGGCTTCGTCGAGTTCACCGACGCCACCCACGTCCCGCTCGCGCCCTTCGACGGCTCCCCGGACGAACTGGAGAAGCAGCAGCAGCGCACCGAGGACAGCGCCCTGCCGCTCTGGTACTCCCGGCTGAGCTCGGCCGACATCGCCTACATCCTCTTCCGGGCGCCGGTCATGGTCGCCATCCACGCACAGGAGATGCTCCCGGTATGGCCGACAACGCCCTGAGCGACGACTACCCCGTCCTGCTCGGCCCGGTACGGATCGAGACCAGGTTCACCGCGACCGACCTGCTGGTCCGCGTCTTCCCCGACGAGTGGGCGGTCGACTCCTTCGAACCCCGGCCCACCGAGGCCGAACTCTCCGCCCTCGACGCGTACTGGACGGCCCTGTGGCGCACCGGCGGGGACCCCGTCGGCGACCGGGCGGCCTGGCACGAACTGGTCGGCCGGATCGCCGCCGGCCGGGCCGGCTGGCTGCTGCGCGACCACCGGCCGGCCAACCCGGCCGACCGGCCCGTGCCGGTACCCGCCGGCACCACCGTGCTGGTCGTCCGCAGCGACACCGCGCTCCCCGCGGCCGACCGCCAACCCACCGTCGACCACTGGACGGCGGTCTGGCGCGCCCGCGGCGACCGGGCCGCTCTGCGGGCGGCCGACACCGCGCTGCTCGCCGCCGTCGGCCCGACCAGGGCGGCGGCGATCGCCGCCCGCCGGCCCGCCGGGATCGAAGCGGCCCCGCTCGACACCGGCAGCACCGCACTGGTGGCCTTCCTGGTCGTGCCCCGCCCACCCGCCGACGGCATCGCCCCCACATCCTGGACGGTCGCGGCCAGGGCCGGCCTGCTGCCCGACCGCTTCCGGGTGCTGGGCTGGGCCGGCGGCCGCAAGGTCGTCGACATCGACGGCCGGCCCGTCCCGGCGAGCCTGCCGGTCAGCCCTGACCCGACCTCCACCGACCTGACGGTCGACGAGAGCACCGGCGTGCTGACCGTCCCCGACGCACTGCGCTGGCTCATCGAGTTCGACCGGGCCGTGACGGTCGGCATGGGCTTCCGGATCCCGCTGACCGCCGACCTCGCCGGCGGACTCGACCGGCTGGTGGTCCTCGGCCTGCGCCGGCAGTCCACCCCGGACCAGTCCGCCGCCGACCTCACCGCCCTGCTCACCCGCCAACTCCGCAGCCCCGCCGGGCTCAGCCTGCTGCCCCAGGGCACCCCCACCAACAACACCACCCAGGCACCCGCCGGCCTCGACCGCGCCCAGGAGGCCGACGCGGGCCTGCGCTCCGCCGCCGGACTGCGCGCCGCCCCCGCCGGGACCGACTGGACGGCCCGCACCGACGGCCAGTGGTTCGCCGAACTGCTCGGCATCGACCCCGCCGACCTCGCCGGAATGCCCAACGCCGACGGCACCGACCAGCGCGACGCCCGCGCGGCCCACACCGCCCTGTGGCCCGCCACCTGGGGCTACCACCTGCAGACCACGCTGCACCCGGTGTTCGGCCGCGACGTCGTCGAGCAGACCCGGCAGTTCCACCTCCGCCACGTCTCCGGCCGGGGCCCCGTCCCGACCGTACGGATCGGCCGCCAGCCCTACGGCATCCTGCCCACCACCGCGTTCTCCCGGCTCGCCTGGCCGGACACCGCGCCCACCGCCGCCCACCGGCGCGGCCTGCACACCGTGCTCCAGGCCGCGGCCGCCGACTGGCAGGCCGCCGCCGCCGGAGTCGCCCACCTCGGCGGCCGGGCCGACGACGCCCACCAGCACCTGCTGGACATCCTCGCCCTGCACCCCACCTCCGCCGAGTACTACCAGCGGTACGCCCAGAGCGTCGAGGACGTCTTCAACCGGGAGAACCTCGGCGCGCTCGGCTCCACCGTGCTGCCCGCCCTGGAACGGCTGAACATGCCCGGCCCGATCCGCGCCCTGCTGACCCGCTTCGGCTACCCCGACAGCGGCCCCGCCCAGGACCCGGACCTGATCCGCCGCCTCTTCGTCGACACCCAGCACCCGCTGCTCGCCCCCTCCGTCGACGACCGCCCGCTCTCCGAGACCGACCCGGTCCGGCCCTACACCGCCGACGGCGCCAACTACCTCCAGTGGCTGGCCGCACACGCCCGCACCGACCTGGAGACCATCCGCACCGAAGCCGGCTTCCCCGCGGACGACCGGCCGTCCGCGCTGCTCTACCTGCTGCTGCGCCACGCGCTGCTGCTGGGCTGGGCGGACGCCGCCACCGAACTCGCCATCGCCGCCCGGATCGCGAGCCCCGCCGAGATCGCCGCGGCGGACCCGGCGTTCATCCACATCAGGATCCCGGCGCCCGGCCGCACCCTCCCGAGCGAGAGCCGGTTCCGGCGGCTCTACTCGCCCGCACCGGAGATCACCGGAGACCCGCGCCGCCTGGTCGTCGACCACATCCCGCGGGTCCTCGGCACCGCCCCCGGCACCGCCCGGCTGGCCGAACAGGCCGCCGCCCTCGACCTGTTGGCCACCCTGCCCACCGCCCGGCTGGAACGCGTCCTGGCCGAACACCTGGACTGCGCCACCTACCGGCTCGACGCCTGGCGCCTCGGCCTGGCCAACGAACGGCTCGCCGAACTGCGGTACGGCCCCGACGGCACCGCCCCCGCCGAACGCGGCCTCCACCTCGGCGCGTACGGCTGGCTGGAGTCCGTCCGCCCCAGCGGGACACAGCTCACCCCCGTCACCCTGACCGGCCCGCTCGCCCAGGTCTTCCAGGGCGGCCAACCGCTGGTGCACGACGACCGCAACGGCGGCCACCTGCACGCGCCGTCCCCCGGCCAGGCCCGCACCGCGGCCGTCCTGCGCGCCGGCTACCTCGCCAACGGCTCACCGCAGAACCCCGGTTCGTTCGCCGTCAACCTCAGCTCCGGGCGGGTCCGGATCGCGCTCGGCCTGCTCGACGGCATGCGACAGGGCCAGTCCCTGGGCGCCCTGCTCGGCTACCGGCTGGAACGCGCCCTGCACGACAGCCACCAACGGGCCGAGGTCGACTTCCTGATCTCCGCCCTGCGCCTCAGGTTCCCCCTCCGGGCCGGCCGGATCGCGCAGACCGTCCCGCAGCAGGCCGACCGGCCCGACCCGTCCAAACCCCTCGCGATCGAACAGATCGAGGCCCACAACGTCGTCGACGGCCTCGCCCTGGTGCGCCACGTGACCCGCAACAACGTCCCCGCCACGTACCCCTTCGGCCTGGACGGCCTCCCCGCGGTCAACCCCGACCAGCAGGCCGTCGTCGACCAGGCCGTCCAGGACCTGCTGGACGTCCACGACGCACTCGCCGACCTCGCCGTCGCCGAGAGCACCCACCAGGCACTGCTGGGCAACCACGAACGCGCCTCCACCACCCTCGACGCGTACGCCAAGGAGGGCCTGCCCCCCGAACCCGCCGTGGTCACCACCCCCCGCAGCGGCACCACCCTGACCCACCGCTTCGGCCTGCGGCTCACCCCCGGCCTCGCCCCCGACCACGGCGTGCCGCCGCTGACCCGCACCACCCCGCGCGCCCAGGCCGAACCCGCCGTCAACGCCTGGCTGCCCACCCTGCTCCCGCCGCCCACCTCCGTCGTCGCCCTGGTCACCTGGACCGACCCGGTCACCGGACTGGCCCGCAGCCGCGCCGTCAGCCAGGCCGACACCGGCCTGCAACCGATCGACCTGCTCTGGGCGCTGCGCCCGGCGGGCGAGAGCGCCATGACCGACCTCGACGACCGGATCGTCGGCGTCGTCATCACCGCCGAGAACCCCCGGCCGGACGCCGAACTGACCATCCGCTACACCGAGCGGATCACCGGCCCGGCCGCCGGCCAGCTCCTCGACCCCGTCACCTTCTTCGAACTCTCCCCGCTGATCGGCGCGTTGCGCTCACTGCTGACCACCGCCCGGCCGCTGCGCCCCAGCGACCTGGTGCCCGCCGCCGGGCCCGCCCCCGCCGACCGGGCCGCCGACACCGCCGTCTCGCTGCCCCGGGAACGCCCGGCCGCGGTACGCGCCTCCCTGGACGCCCTGCGCAAGGACGTCGAGACCTACCTCGCCGCGCTCGCACCGCTCTACCCGGCGGGCGCCCCGCCCCAGCGCCCGAAGATCCTCGCCGGCATCGACACCCTGCTCACCGGGTACGCCGGCCTGGTCACCACGGCCTCCGGCTTCGGCACGGTCCGCAGCGGCTGGAGCGAACTCGCCCTGTGGCGCCGCGGCGTCTTCACCGACGTGCTCACCGCCGTGGCCGGGGCCGCCACCCGGATGACCACGGCCCTGGCCAAGGCCGACGCGCTGCTGGCCGGCTACGACAGGCTGCCGGCCGGCACCTCCGACGCGGAGCGCTTCCGGCTGCTGCAACAGGCGGAACGGCTGATCGCCACCCGGCCCACCGCGCCGCTGCCGGCCCGGCCCGCGGAGCTGCGCCTCGTCGTCGCCAACCGGCGGCAGGCCTTCGACCTCAAGCTCCGCTCGCTCAGGGCGCAGGCGGGGACGGCCAGCACCACGCTCGGCGCGCTGCTCGCCGAGGTCGCCGCGAAGCTCCCGCTGACCGACTTCGACCCGACCGACCTCAGCCTCCAGCCCTTCCAGGACCGGGTCGTCCTGCTCGGCCGCGACCTGCTGGACCGCGCGAACGCGCTGCGCACCGAGATCCTCGCCCGGCTCGCCGCCGCGGACAAGGCCCTGGCCGACCACGACGCGGCGGTCACCGGGCCGGACCAGGTCGGCGCGGCGATCGAGGCGCTCAAGGCCCTCCTCGGCCAGGACGTCCTCGCCGTACCGGAGTTCACCCCCGACCCGCAGCTCGCCGCGGACTGGAAGAACGCCCTCGGCGACAGCGACGCACTCGTCCGGCACCTCACCCGGCCGCCGTTCGGCCGGGACTTCCCCGTCGACGACTGGGCGCACGGCATCGCGCGGGTCCGCGAGAAGCCCCGGCTGTGGGAGAAGGCCGTCCTGCTGAGCGACGCCCTGCGCGGGCCCGGCGGACTCCTCGGCGACCTGCTCGGCTCCGCCGAACCGCAGTTGACGCCGATCCAGCTGCCGTACCGGCCGGACGACCACTGGCTGGCCATGGAGTTCGCCCCCGGCACGACCATCACCGAGGACAAGGTGCTGTTCACCGCCCACTACGCACCCGACCCGCTCGTCCCCCCGCCCACCCGGGTCGGCCTGCTGTTCGACGAGTGGACGGAGGTCGTCCCCGCCGACCGCGAGACCACCGGCATCGCGGTGCACTACCAGGGGCCGGACTCCGAACCGCCGCAGGCGATGCTGCTGGTCGTGCCGCCGGTGCGCACCGGCACCTGGGACACCGACGACCTGATCGCCGCGATCGGGGAGACCCTCGACCTGGCGAAGTCCCGGGGCGTCGAACCCGAGCACCTCGACGGCACCGCCTACGCCCAACTGCTGCCGGCCACCGTCCTGTCCGCCACCCGGCAGCCGATCACGATCTCCACCGACCTCGCGATCGCCAACCAGCGCTGGAAGGCCGCCCATGACTGAGCCCCGGATCGACGACCTGGCGCAGGCGCTCACCGACCGGGCCCGGCCGACCGTCGGGATCTGGAACCGGCTGGAGGGCCGGCCGCGCACCACCGACTTCGCGCGGGCGCTGCGGGCCGAAGTGCGCGACCCGCTCTGGCTGCTGACCCGGCAGTGGCAGCTCGGCGAGTTCCGCGGCAGCGACGCCGGCTCCCCGGTCACCGCGACCTACTCGATCGCCGGTGCCCGGCCCAGCCGCTTCCGCCCGGCCGACGGGGCCGCCGAACCGCTCCCGCCGGACCGGCCGCTGGAGACCCTGGCCGAGCGGCGCGCGGTGCCGTTCGTGGCGGGCGCCGACCGGATCGCCTTCGACCTGCGGCTGTCGATCGGCCGGCGGTGGCTCAAACTGCTGGGCCGGGACCCGCTGCTGGGCAGCGTGGCCTTCGACTTCCGCGGCCAGTACGTCCGGCTGTACCCGGTCGCCCTGCCCGACCCGACCCGGGACGGCGACGCCCCCCGGGTCGCCCACCCGGAGGTCTGGGCGACCCTGCAAGCCGTCGCCGGGCGCCGGATGGACGGCTACCTGCTCTACCGGCACATCAAGGACGGCGGCCGCGCCTCGGACGGCGTCGACGACCTGCTGCACCTGCACGGTGCCGCGCTCGACGCGCTCGGCGACGGCCTGGTCGCCTGGTTCGACGACCTGATCGACCAGCCGCAGGCGGACGACGCCTGGGACCCGCGCCGCCTGGAGCACCGGTTCTCGGTGGCCGGCACCGACCCCTCGGGGGCCGAGAAGGTCCTCACCGCGCGGGAGTACCCGGGCGGCGAACTGGACTGGTACGCCTTCTCGAACGACCCGACCGCCCCGGTCGGCGGCACCGAGCCGCCGCCCCCGCCGATCAACCGCACGGTGTTCCCGGCGCGGCTGCGCTACTCGGGCATGCCGCTGTCGCGCTGGTGGGCGGTGGAGGACGGCGGCACCAACTTCGCCGCGGTCTCGCCGGACAGCACGGACCTGGCCCGGCTGATCTTCCTGGAGTTCGCGCTGGTCTACAGCAACGACTGGTTCCAGCTCCCGTGCGAGCTGCCGGTCGGGACGCTGGCGTCGATCCAGGGCCTCGCGATCACCGACGTGTTCGGGCAGCGGCTGTGGATCACCCCGGCGGGCACCGGGCGGGAGGAGGACTGGCAGCGCTGGTCGATGTTCACCCTCGACACGGTCGGCGCCGGCCCCGCCACCGCCGCGGACACCGGCCTGCTGCTGCCCGCGAGCGTGCCGAAGATCGCCGACGGCCCGTCGCTGGAGGAGGTGTCGCTGGTCCGCGACGAGAACGCCGACCTGGTCTGGGGCATCGAACTGACCGTCCCGCAGGCCACCGGCGAGGGCCGCCGGGGCAGCGAGGTCGCCTCCGAGATCCAGGCGTACCACCTGCGGCTGCACCCGCCGGCCCCACCGGACGGGCCGCTCGCGCCGATCGCCTACGAGGCGATGAACTCCGTCCCGGAGAACTGGATCCCGTTCATCCCGGTGCACGTGCCCGGCGACAACCGCACGATCCAGCTCCAGCGCGCGGCGATGCCCGACGTCGTCGGCGTCCTGCCGCCCGTCCAGCCGAGGACCTCGCTGCTGCGGGAGGGGCTGGACGCGACGACGCCGCACGCGTACTTCGTCAACCAGGAGGAGGTGCCGCAGTCGGGCACCCGCCTCACCGTCGCCTACCACCGGACCAGGTGGCGCGACGGACGGGTCTGCGTGTGGCTCGGCGCCGCTCGCGGCGCCGGGCGCGGCGAGGGCTCCAGCGGCCTCGCCTTCGACCTCCTCGTCGACACCCCGACGAAGGCGCCGTGACGAAGTCGCCGTGACGCCGACGCCGTGACAGCGCCGCCGTGACGGCGGCGTGCTGCGGACGGTCGCCGGCAGCTCGTCGAGGCGGTGCCCCGTCCTCAGGCGGGGCCGCTCCCGGTCTCCGGGGCATCGCGGAGCGGGAGTTCGACCCGGACGGTGAGGCCGCCGTTGGGGCGCGGGACGGCGGTGACGGTGCCGTGGTGGGTGAGGGTGACGGCGTGGACCACGGCGAGTCCCAGCCCCGCGCCTTCGGTGCGGTGCTCCGGGCCGCGCTGGAAGGGTTCGAAGAGGGCGGGGATCTCGTCCGGATCCAGGGTCGGCCCGGTGTTGGAGACCTCGATGAAGGCCCGGGCGCCGCGAGTGCCGGTGGTCATGGTGACCGTTCCGTCGCGGTGGTTGTGCCGTACGGCGTTGGCCAGCAGGTTCAGCGCGACCTGGCGCAGCAGGGCGGGATCCCCGGTGACGGGTGCGGGGTCGAGGGCGGTGGTGACGGTGACCGCCGCGGCGGCCGTCTCGTCGGCCAGGTCGGTGAGGGCGTGCCCGGCGGTGTCGGCGAGGTCGACGGGGTGGGGGGTGAGGTGCTCGCTCTCGCCGCGGGCCAGGGTCAGCAGCGCGTCGATGAGGCGTTCGGTGCGGGCGTTGGCGTCGAGCGCGCGCCGGAGGGCGGGGAGCAGGTCGGCGGGGACGCGGCCCTGGGCGAGCGGGATCTCCAGCGCGGTGCGCTGGAGGGTGAGCGGGGTGCGCAGTTCGTGCGAGGCGTGGGCGGTGAAGCGGCGCTGGGCGGTGAAGCTGCGCTGGAGGCGGTCGAGCATGGCGTCGAAGGTGTCGCCGAGTTCGCGGACCTCGTCGTGCGGGCCGGTGAGGCCGAGCCGTTCGTCCAGGGCGCGGCCGGTGCCGATCCGCCGGGCCGCGGCGGTGACCTGGTGGAGGCGGCGCAGGGAGCGGCGTGCGGCCCACCAGGCGAGCAGCGCGGCGAGGACGGTGAACGCGGCGAGCAGCAGCAGGGAGCGGGTCAGCAGGTCGGCGAGGACGGTGTGCTGGAAGTCGGCGAACCCCTGGGCGGGGGTGGTGGGTGCGGCGGGCACGGTGTCGGCGCCGGACGGGAAGCCGGTGGGGGCGCCGATGGCCGGGCCGGTGGGCTCGGGTTCGAGCGGCGCCGGGGTCGCCTGCGCGAGCGTGGGGACGACCAGACTGCGGTTGGCCTCCAGGAGTTGGCGGGCGCTCAACCAGTTCAGCAGGAGCAGGCCGCAGCCGAGGGTGGCGAAGAGCGCGGTCGTGGCCAGGGTCAGCCTGGTGCGCAGGGGCAGGGCGTACGGGGCAGGTCGGCGGCCGGTGCGGGGTTCGGTGCGGGGTCCGGTGCGGGGCCGCCTCACAGCCGGTACCCGTAGCCGGGGTCGTGGGTGATCAGCGGTGGTTCGCCGATCTTGCGGCGCAGCGAGTGCACGGTGACCCGGACGGCCGTGGTGGCGGGGTCCAGCGCCGGGTCCCAGAGGCTGTCGCGGAGCTGTTCGGTGGTGACCGGTGCGCCGTCCGCGGCCAGGAGCAGTTCGAGGACGCCGAGTTCCCTGGGCGTGAGCCGCAACGGCCGGCCGTCGCGTTCGGCGACCCTGCGCACGGTGTCGAGGCTGATGCCGTGCCGGCTGAGCACCGTGGTGCCGGTGGGGGTGCGGCGGGCCAACGCGCGCAGCCGGGCGACCAGTTCGAGGTAGGAGAACGGCTTGGCGAGGTAGTCGTCGGCGCCCTTGCCGAGGCCGTCGACGAGGTCGGACAGGGTGCCGGCGGCGGTGAGCATGAGGATCCGGGCCGGGTAGCCGGCGGTGTCCAGCGCCCGGCAGACGGCGTCCCCGCTCAGCCGCGGCAGGTTCCGGTCCAGGACCAGCACGTCGTAGTCGGCCGCGGCGGTCATTTCGAGCGCGCGGGCGCCGTCGGGGGCGATGTCGCAGACCATCCCCTCCGCGCGCAGGCCCTCGGCGAGCATCGCCGCCAGCTCCCGCTCGTCCTCGACGATCAGTACTCGCATCTGGTCCCACTCCGCTCGGATCCGCTGGGGGCCGCGGCTGCGGCACACGCGGCGGCCCGGCGGATCAAGGATGCCCCGGTGGGCGTTAGCCGACGGTTAGGCGCACGCTCACGGGTGGCTCACCGGCCGGTCCGTAGAACTGCTGGGGTCAGCACCGACTCCAGCAGGGAGAGCAGGACATGCGTACCGAGACGACCGTACGGGCCGTACTGGCGGCGACCGCCGTGGCGGTGGCACTGGTGGTGAGCGGGTGCTCCTCGGCCGACCAGGCCCCCCGGGTGACGGGTGACGGCAAGGGGGGCAGGAGCGCGCCGCAGGACGACGCCGCGGTCCGCAAGGCGTGGGTGGACTGCATGCACCAGCAGGGTCAGACCGGTGTCCAGCAGGACAAGGACGGCAACATCACCGTCCCGGCGGCCGGGACGGACTCCGGCTCGGCCGGCGACTACGAGCCGGCGGCCAAGATCTGCGACGCCAAGGTCCCCGGGATCCACCAGGTCACGTTGAAGAACCACGAGCGGTTCGTCGAGATGGCCCGCGCGTTCGTCGCGTGCGCGAGGAAGAACGGCTATCCGGACCTGCCCGACCCCGACCCGAAGAACGGCATCCTCGAGATCCCCCGGGCCTCGTTCGACATGGCCAAGTGGGATGCCGTCCAACCGGCCTGCGGCAAGCTCCCGATGCCCGGCTACCACATCGGCGAGTGACCGTGAACCACACCACCGAAACCCCCGGTCCCGCTCCGGCCCCCGCCGACGCCCCCGCCGACGCACCGCCCGCCCGCACCCGCGGCCCACGCCGCAGGGCCGTCGTCTCGCTCGCCCTGGTCGCCGCGATCGGCGGCGCCGGCGCGCTGGCCGTCACCCGCCCCTGGGAGCACCGCACGTCGGCCGCCGGTCAGGCGTCCCCGGGCCACGAAACCGTCGTGGTGCAGAAGGGATCGCTGTCCAGCGGCATCCAGGTCGGCGGCGCCCTCGCCTACGACGCGCCCACCCCCGTCGTGGCCGCCGGCCACGGAACGCTCACGGCCCTCCCGGCCGTGGGCTCCGTGGTCAAGGCGGGCGGCAAGCTCTACGAGGTCGACGGTCAGGCCGTCGTACTGCTGCGAGGCGAACGGCCGTTGTGGCGCGACCTCGGCCCCGGTGTCGGCGACGGCCCCGACGTCGGACAGCTCAAGCGCAACCTGATCGACCTCGGCTACGCCGACGGACTCGGCCTGGCCGCCGACCGGAAGTTCACCGAGGGCACCGCCACCGCCGTCAAACGCTGGCAGAAGGCCCTCGGCGCGCAGCAGACCGGGACCGTCACCCTCGGCAGCGTCGTCATGCTGCCGCAGCAGGCCGTCCGGGTGCAGCAGGTCGGCGCCCAACTCGGCTCGGCCGTCGGCACCACCGCGATCATCACCGTGAGCAGCACCGACCTCGTCGCCACCGTGAAGCCCGCCGACAACCAGCTCTCCCGGTTCAAGCCCAACGGCCCGACCGTGGTGAAGCTCGCCGACGGCACCACCATCAGCGGGCGCATCCGCTCCCTGGTGCGGGAGAGCGCGGGGGGCGGTGGCGACGCCGGCCCGGGAGGCTCCGGCGGCGGCGCGGGCCCGGAGAAGACCACCGTCACCATCACGCTCGACGACCAGGCGAAGGCCCAGCAGGCCGGACCCTCCTCGGTGACCGTCAACGTGGTCGGCGACACCGCCGAGGACGCGCTCATCGTCCCCGTCACCGCGCTGGTCGCCCTGGACGGCGGAGGCTACGGCGTCAGGGTCGTCGACGGTGCCGGCGCCGACGCCCCCACCCGGCTGGTGAAGGTCCGGCTCGGCCTGGTCGCCGACGCCAAGGCGCAGATCACCGGCGACGTCCGCGGCGGCGACCAGGTGGTGATCCCGAAGTGACGCCCCACCACCCGCACACCGAGCCCGCGGCGCAGTCCCCGGCGCAGACCGGCACGGCGCCCCCCGTCCTGGAACTCACCGCCGTCACCAAGGAGTACCCCGGGTCACCGCCGCTGCGCATCCTGCACGGCATCGACCTCACCGTCACCCCCGGAGAACTCCTCGCCGTCGTCGGCCCCTCCGGCTCCGGCAAGTCCACCCTGCTCGCCCTGCTCGGCTCGCTGGACCGCCCCACCACCGGACGACTGCGCTTCGAGGGCCGCGACCTGTCCGACCTCTCCGACCCCGAACTGGCCGCCCTGCGCGCCCACCGGATCGGCTTCGTCTTCCAGCAGTTCTTCCTGCTGCCCGGACTCAGCACGGTCGAGAACGTCGCCACCGGCCTCCTCTACAGCGGCGCCCCCGCGTCACTGCGGCGCGCCGACGCCGCCCGGGCGCTGCGCGACGTCGGGCTCGGCCACCGGCTCGACCACCGCCCCGACCAGCTCTCCGGCGGCGAGAAGCAACGCGTCGCCATCGCCCGCGCACTCGTCGGCCGCCCCGCGCTCCTGCTCGCCGACGAGCCCACCGGCGCCCTGGACAGCGTCTCCGGCGCGGCCGTCGTCGACCTGCTGCGCACCCTGAACGCCGACGGCACCACGGTCGTCGTCATCACCCACGACCGCGAACTGGCCGCCTCCTTCCCCCGGCGCATCGGCATCCACGACGGCCGGATCGACTTCGACGAGCGCCACCCCGACCCCGCGGGAGCCGGCCTGTGACCCCCCACCACGAACACCGCCCCCAGCACGAACACCGCCCGCGCCGCAGCCGGCTGCGCCCGACCGATCTGCTGCGCCTGGGCATGATCGGGCCGCGCACCCGCAAGCTGCGCTCCGCGCTGTCCGCGTTCGGCATCTGCCTGGGCATCGCCGCCGTCATCGCCGTCACCGGGATCTCCTTCTCCAACCAGGCCCACCTGCTGGCCCGCCTGGACCAGCTCGGCTCCAACCTGCTCACCGTCGCCCCCGGCAAGGGCGCCGACCAGCAACCGGTCCCACTGCCGCCCACGGCCGAGAAGATGCTCGCCGACATCGCCCCCGTCCAGCAGGTGACCGCGACCGGGGCCACCAAGGCCCAGGTCTACCGCAACGACCTCGTCCCGCCGCAGCAGACCGGCAGCCTCACCGTGCTCGCCGCCCGGCTCAACCTGCTCGACGTCCTGTACACCACCGTGCGCAGCGGACGCTGGCTCGACGCGGCGAGCGAGAACCTGCCCGTGACCGTCCTCGGCGACCGGGCCGCCCAGCGGCTCGGCGTCACCGCTCCCGGTGAGCGGGTCTGGCTGGGCGGACAGTCGTTCCTCGTCACCGGGATCCTGGCCCCGAACGAACTCGCGCCCGAGATCGGCACCGCCGCCCTGGTCGGCTGGCCCCAGGCCACGGCCCACCTGGGCGCGGACGGCACCGCCGCCACCGTCTACCTGCGCTCCTATCCCGAACGCGTCCCCGACGTCCAGGCCGTCGCCGCGGCCACCGCCAACCCCGCCGGACCGAACACCGTGGCCGTCAGCCGCCCCTCCGACCTGCTCACGGCCCGGTCCGAGGCGAAGAACGCCCTCACCGGGCTGGTCCTCGCCCTCGCCGCGGTCGCCCTGCTCGTCGGCGGCGTCGGCATCGCCAACACCATGGTGGTCAGTGTGATGGAGCGCCGCGGCGAGGTCGGACTGCGCCGCGCACTGGGCGCCCGGGGCGGACAGATCGCCGTCCAGTTCCTGCTCGAAGCCGTCCTGATGGGCCTGCTCGGCGGCCTCGCCGGCCTGCTGCTGGGCGGCCTCACCGTCTACGGCTACGCCCTCGCCCAGGGCTGGCCCGCCACCATCCCTCTGCCCGTCCTGGTCGCCGGACCACTGGTGTCGGTCCTGGTGGCCGCCGTCGCCGGGATCTACCCGGCCCTGCGCGCGGCCAAGGCCTCACCGACGGACGCGTTGCGTTCGACCTAGCGAGCCGCGGACCAGCAGGGGTGCCCGCACTCCTCATCGAATCCTCATGCCGTCTCACCGAGACTCGCATCCCGCACCAGGCGGCCCGAACGGACGGAGCAGGGAATTGCGGCAGACCCTCCGGAGCACCCCCGACCCGCTGGTGACGGGCGGTCACAGCCCCGGCACCCCGGACGCCCGGCCACGCCGTCGAGCGCCTCACCGGCGCCGTGCCCTCGCCCTGATCCTGACGGGGCTGGGCCTGGTCCCGCTGGTCGGCTGCTCCTCGGCGGTGCTGCAGGTCCTCCCGCCGAAGTGCCGGCCGACCACGACCGCCACCGCTGATCCACCGGTCCGTTCGAGCCGCATCACCGGGTGCGTGCCGGTGGCCTGCCTGCGCTCCGCGCGGTCGGCGCTGCCGGTGGCGCGGCGGTGCCTGCCGGCCGTTCGGGAGTCCGGCCGCGGGGACGTCGGTCAGCAGGTCGTGCCGGTGGGTATCGGGCGCAGCTCGGTGAGGTAGGCGTCCACGGCGTCGCCGACGCAGGCGTTGCTGCGGCCGTAGGCGGTGTGGCCGAAGCCGCGGTAGGTCAGGAGCATGCCGGCCGGGAACTGGCGGGCCAGGCCCTGGGCGTCGGCGTACGGGGTGGCGGGGTCACCGGTGGTGCCGACGACGAGGACGGGCGGTGCGTCCTTGGCGTCGACGGTGTGGGGGTCGCGGGGGGCGGCGGGCCAGTCGTGGCACACCAGTTCGTCGATCACGCCGGAGGGACCGTAGACCCCGGCGTCCCGGTAGGACCGGTCGACGGCCTCCCAGTAGGCCTGGGGGTCGCGCGGGTGGGAGACCTCCAGGCAGTTGACGGCGGTGAAGGCGTCGTCGGAGTTGTCGCGCTCCGCGTCGGCGGGCCGTGGGCCGCGGGCCGAGGCCTTCCGGCCGTGGGTGCCGGCGGTCCGGCTGCCCTGGCCGCTCTGGTCGCTCTGGTCGTCCGGGCCGGCCTGGTCGCCGCCGGCGAGCTCCGCGAGCTTGGTGCCGTCGCCGCCCTGGGCGGCCTTCAACGCCTCGGAGAGGTCCGCCCATTGGTCCTCGGGCGTGTACATCGACATGGTGATCACGGTGTGCAGGGTGCGGAGGTCGACGTGGTCGGCCGTGCCGGGGACGGGCAGCGGCTGCTTGGCGGCCTTCTCGTACAGGTCGTCGACGAGTCGGCGGATCCCGTCGGGGGTGGCCGCGGGGCAGGCCTCCTTGGCCACTTCGGCGCAGTGCTGGGCGTAGTCGTCCACGGCACTGCGGAAGGCCGCCGACTGTTCCACCGAGCGCTGGTACCAGTCCTTGGCCGGGTCGATGGCACCGTCGAGGACGAGGGCGCGCACGCGGCGGGGGAAGAGTTCGGCGTAGGAGGTGCCCAGGCTGGTCCCGTAGGAGAAGCCGAGGAACGAGAGCTTCTCGTCGCCGAGTACGGCCCGCAGGACGTCCATGTCGCGGGCGGCGTCCGGGGTTCCGACGTGCGGCAGGATGGCACCGCTGCGCGCCTTGCAGGCCTGGGCGGTGCGGTCGGCGTCGGCGAGTGCGGCCTTGCGCTCCTCGTCGGTGCGGGGGTAGAGCCCGCCGGTGGCCTCCCCGCCGGCACCGTCGGGCTTGTCCCCGGTGCCGGGGGCGGCGTCGTCACCGGTGCAGTCGACGGCCGGGGTGCTGCCGCCGACCCCGCGCGGGTCGAAGCCCACGATGTCGAACCGGGCGCGGACGCGGGCGCCGAACGAGTCCACGGTGCCGCCCTCCAGCATGGCCACCCCGGATCCGCCCGGACCGCCCGGGTTGACCAGCAGGGAGCCGATCCGCGCGCCGGGGTCCTTGGCCCGGGCCCGGGCCAGCGGGAGGACGAAGGTCCTGCCGTCCTCGGGGTGGGCGTAGTCCATCGGCACGGTCAGGGTGGCGCATTCCAGGTCGCCGCAGGCGTTCCAGGTCGGCTTCTGCCCGTAGAAGGTGCCGAGCGCGCGGGGCACGGGACCCTGGCTCCCGCTCGGAGCGGCTCCGGCCGGCCCGTCGGGGCCGCACCCGGTGAGGGCGGCACCGCCGAGGACGGCGAGGGCGAGGACGAGCACGGCGTGCCTGCGGGGGGTGGTGAACGTCATGGGGTGGCTCCCGGGGTCGGCGTTGCCGCCACCCTGCCCCGGGCTGCCTGAAGTTTTAGTGAGGATCCCGCCGACCCAGCGGCCCCGGGGGGCGGGAGCCGGCGCCCAGGCGGAGGGTGAAGCGGGCGCCCCCGGTGGGGCTGGTCCCGACGGTGAGGCTCCCGTCGTGGGCGTGGGCGACCCAGGAGGTGATGGACAGGCCGAGCCCCGAGGAGCCGGAGCCGCTGCGGAAGCGCTCGAAGAGCGAGCCGGCCAACTCCGGCGGCACGCCCGGACCGCTGTCGTCCACCGTGACCACGCCGTCGCCGGTCACGCGGAGGTGGATGTCGGCCGGCGCGCCCGGGGCGTGGCCGTAGGCGAGGGCGTTGCCGAGCAGATTGGCGACGGCCCGGCGCAGCAGGTCCGGGTCGGCGGTGACGACGGCCGGTTCGGTGCGGACGGTGACGCGGTGCCCGCCGGTGTCGGTGTCGTCGACGACCGCCTCGACGAGCTGGTCGAGCCGCAGGGGTTCGCGCACGGGCGCGCTGATGCCCGCCACGAGCCTGGCCCGGGTGAGCAGCCCGTCGACGAGGTCGCCCATCCGGGCCGCCAGGCGTTCCGTGCGCTGCAGCGCACTGGTGCGGACGGTGTCCTGCGGCTGGGCGTCGCCGGGCCGGGCGGGCTCCCGCAGGCCGGGCTCCCGCAGGGCGGTTTCCCGCAGACCGGTTTCCCGCAGGGCGGTGGCGGCGAGGGCGCGCAGCGTGGCGGCCGGGGTGCGCAGGTCGTGGGCGGCGTCGGCGAGGAACTGCTCCTGGAGCCGGAGCGTGGCGAGCGCGGGGCGGATGGCGCGGCCGGCCAGCAGGTGCCCGGCCACCGCGGACAGGGACACCAGCACCAGGCTGCCGGTGATCAGCAGGACGCGCAGCTGGTGCTGCGCCGGGTCGGTGGCGGTGCTGGCGGCCACCACCACGGCGCCGCCGGGGGTTTCACCGTCCGGCCCGGGGAAGGGCCGGACGAGCAGCCGGACCGGTCGGCCGTCCTGGGCCCGGCGTTCCTCCTCGACCGTGGCGTTCGTCGTGGCCGCGCGGACGGCGAGGTCGTGGATGTCGGCGTCGGTGGCGCGTATGCAGGGGGTCCGCGGGGCGTGCACCACCGTGTAGCGGCCCGAGGTCCGTTCCAGGACCGTCAGTTGGGGGCAGTTGGTGTCCGTGGTGTCCAGCAGGTCGTGGACGAAGAGCTGGTCCTGTTCGTCGTAGCCGAGCTGGGTGACGGCCGTGCTGCCGAGCATCCGCAGTTCGGTGTCGAGCTGGCGGCTGCGCGCGGTGGTGTCGCTGTGGACGGCGAAGGCGGTCAGTCCGACCAGGCCGACGGCGCTGGTCAGGGTGAACAGGGCGGTCAACCGGAGCCGGAGGCGGCGGATCCGGGCCTCGGCGGTCAGCACCCGGTGCCGCCGCCGGTGGCCAGGCGGTACCCGAGGCCGCGGACGGTGACGATCGGGCACGGGTCCCCCAGTTTGCGGCGCAGCTGGGAGACCAGGACCTCGACGACGTTGGAGTTCGGCTCGGCCATCTCGTCCCAGCACTTCTCGATGAGTTCGGCGCGGGAGACGGCCTGGTCCGCGCGGGCGGCCAGCACTTCGAGGACGGCGAACTCCTTGCCGGTCAGGACCAGCAGGACACCGGCGCGGCGGACCTGGCGGCGGGCCATGTCGATCTCCAGGTCGCCGGCGTGCTGGACGGGCGGGCGGACCGTTCCGCTGCGGCGGCAGAGACTGTGCACCCGGGCCACCAGCTCGGCGATGGCGAAAGGTTTCACCAGATAGTCGTCGCCGCCCCCGGCGAAGCCGTCCACCCGGTCGGCGACGGTGTCGCGGGCGGTCAGGAAGAGCACCGGGACGGTGCGCCCGTCGCGCCGCAGCCGCCGGACGTAGTCGACGGCGTCCCCGGCGGGCAGCATCCGGTCGAACACCGCGCAGTCGTAGTCCGTGACGAACAGCGCCTCGTCCGCGGCCGGCAGGTCCGCCGCCTCGTCGACGGCCAGCCCGCCGCCGCGCAGCGCCGCGGCCACGGCGAAGCGCAGGTCCTCGTCGTCCTCGACCACCAGTACTCGCACCGGCGCACTATAGCCCGAGGCCGGAGGGCGTCTGCCCCCGGTGGACGGCGGCGAGGCCCCTGCCCCCGCCCCGCCCCCGCCACAGATCAGCGCCGACGATGCGACGACCCACCGGTCGGGTGCGGGCGCAGAGTCCGCAACCGCCGACCGCCGCCGGTGCGCCACTGCGCCCCCGGCAAAGCGCCGGACGGCGTTGACGCCCGGTGCCGGCGGGGCGGAGCGTGAAGCCTGGCACGTGCCACCCCGTCCGTCCTCACGGAAGAGGAAATCGCCATGCGTCGAAGAACCTCCGCCCTGGCCGTCTGCGCCACCGCCCTCGCCCTGCTCCTCGGGTGCGCCGGTACCGCCGGCGCCGCCCCGCTCGCGCACCCCGCCCCGGCCGCCGCGCACCCCGCCCCCGCCGCCACCCCGGCCTTCGGGACCCAGACGCGGATCCCGCTGTACAACCCCGTCCCGGCCGGCTGGGCAGTGATCAGCCAGAACGCCGCGAACCACGACAAGCTCATCGAGTACCTCGGCGGGGCCCCCTTCGGAGCCAGGGTCGCCCTGCTCGCCAACCAGGGCCTGCCGGCCGGCTGGGTGCTCGTCGGCGGCCTGCTCGACGGACAGACCGCGGTGGTGAGCTACCTCGGCGGCGCCCCGCACGGCACGACGGCCATGGCCTACGTGGTGATCCTGGAGCCGGGCGGCCGCATCATCGGCTACTCCGTCCCGTCCGGCTGGCGGGTCACGTCCACCGTCACCCGCAGCGACGGCACGTACCAGGTCCTCCTCTTCCCCTGAGCCGAGCCCGCACGGCCGACCCCTCGCCAACTCCCGCTGTGCC